>JAYPMN010000159.1:0-4433 GCA_038129925.1 Flavobacteriaceae bacterium | reverse complement strand
AGCTAAATCACAAGGCCATTCTTTTTCAGAATCCTTTTTTTCAATAAGTTGAGGGCGTTCACCTGGAATCTTCTTCCATTGAACTTCCACCGTCTTTAAAGCTTTTACATGACCTTTAGCATCACCAATAAATTCTTTGGTAAGTATGCTCCACTCACGATGACTTCCTTCTTCATGAGAAGATGAAGTTTTGAGTTTAAAGGGCCAATACGGCCAAGGGTGTTCTTCTGTTCTTGAATCAGCAGGCTTGGGCATGATTTCAAAGTTAGTCACGCTTGTAGCGCCTTGTCTGTTTGAAGTTCCTATACAGTCAGAACCTGTATCACCACCACCAATAACAATGACGTTTTTGTCTTTGGCTAAGTATTTTTTGTCGCGTTGGTGCTGTCCGTCTACGGCTTTGTTGTTATGTGGTAAAAAGTCCATTGCTTGTACCACACCTTCCAAGTCTGAGCCAGGTATAGGCATTTCTCTTTTAATGGTCGCTCCAGTTGCCAAGACTACTGCATCAAAGTCTTTTTCCAAATCTGCAGCTTGGATGTCTTTTCCAATTTCCACATTGCATTTGAAAACAATTCCTTCGGCTTCTAAAATTTCTAGACGTCTGTCAATGACGTTTTTTTCCATTTTAAAATCTGGAATTCCGTAACGAAGTAAACCTCCAATTTTATTGTCCCTCTCAAAAACAGTAACGCTGTGTCCAGCACGGTTTAACTGTTGTGCTGCTGCCAAACCTGCAGGGCCTGAACCGATAATGGCTACAGTTTTCCCTGTTCGTTCTGTAGGAGGTTCGGGCTTGATCCATCCTTCTGAAAAACCGCGTTCCACGATGTATTTTTCAATCAATTCAATTGAAACGGGTGGATTTACGATACCGAGTACACAGGCTTCCTCACAAGGAGCAGGACACAGTCTTCCTGTAAATTCAGGGAAGTTGTTTGTACTGTGAAGTATTGTTAGGGCGCGTTGCCATTCATTTTGATAAACGGCATCGTTAAAGTCAGGAATTAAGTTTCCTAACGGACAGCCACTATGGCAGAAAGGTACTCCACAATCCATACATCGGGCTCCTTGCTCTTGAAGCTTTTCAGCTTTTGGAGCTATAGTAAATTCATTATAATTGTTAATCCGCTCTTTAGGTTCAATTACCGGCTCTTTGAGTCGGTCGTATTCCATAAAACCTTTAATCTTTCCCATATCTTTTAGACTGTTTTTTCAGTTTGTTTTTTTGCCATCATTTCTAAAGCACGCTTGTAATCTGTCGGCATTACTTTGATAAACTTTTTAGCTGATTTTGGCCAATCGTTTAATATCTCTGTCGCCTTGGGACTTTTAGTATAATCTACATGGTTTTGCAAAAGTCCTTGCAGGCTGTCGTGATCCTCTTTTTGGAGGTCTTCTAATTCAACCATTTCAAGGTTGAATTTTTTCTCATCGAAAATACCGTCCTCACTGTAAAGATAAGCAATTCCTCCACTCATGCCCGCAGCAAAATTTCTTCCAAATTCACCTAAAACTACAGCTACACCTCCAGTCATATACTCACATCCGTGATCTCCGATACCCTCGACAACTGCCTTTGCTCCTGAGTTACGCACACAAAAACGTTCACCAGCAATACCGTTGATGTAAGCTTCACCGTTAGTTGCACCGTAGAGGGCTACATTTCCAATGATGATGTTTTCATGTGGAATAAAAGTTGCTTTTTCTGGAACCTGAGCCACTAAGGTTGCACCGGAGAGCCCTTTCCCAAAATAATCGTTTGCTGTTCCAACCACCTTCATATAAAGTCCATTGGTAGCAAAGCCACCAAAGCTTTGTCCTGCAGCTCCAGTGAATTTTAAACTTAAAGTTTTATTAGGAAGTCCGTCAGCACCGTGGATTTTTGAAATTTCATTACTTAAAATTGCACCAACAGTTCGGTTGGTATTTTTGATACGGTATTCCAAGTGCTGTTCCTCTTTTCTGTACAAGGCTGGGTGAGCTTGTCTAAGAATATCAAAATCCAACACATTTTCTAGTTGATGATCCTGAGTTTGTGTATTTCGCTCTTGTACGTGAGATGGAACATCAGGCTTATATAAAATGTTGGATAAGTCAATACCCTGTGCTTTATAATGCTGAATCGCTTTTTTCATATTGAGTTTTTGCGATTGACCAACCATTTCGTCTACCGTTCTAAATCCAAGTTCAGCCATAATCTGGCGCAACTCTTCAGCAATAAAATACATATAGTTAATCACATGTTCAGGCTTACCTTTAAAGTTTTTACGCAATTCAGGATCCTGGGTAGCGATACCTACAGGACAAGTATTGAGGTGGCAGGCACGCATCATAATACAACCCGATGCGATCAGTGGTGCGGTTGAGAATCCGAATTCTTCGGCACCGAGTAAACAGGCGATGGCTACATCGCGTCCCGTTTTCATCTGACCGTCACATTCGAGCACAATTCGACTTCTTAGATCATTCATCACTAGAGTCTGTTGTGCTTCAGCAATTCCGAGTTCCCAGGGAAGACCAGCGTGTTTTAAAGAAGTTAGTGGGGATGCCCCAGTACCTCCATCAAAACCAGAAATCAAGATGACATCTGCTTTGGCTTTGGCTACCCCAGCAGCAATAGTTCCTACACCAACCTCAGAAACCAATTTGACATTGATCCGGGCTTCACGATTGGCATTTTTTAAGTCGTAAATCAATTGAGATAAGTCTTCAATTGAGTAAATATCGTGGTGAGGAGGTGGTGAAATCAATCCTACATATGGAGTTGAGTTTCTAACAGAGGCAATATAAGGATTAACCTTCGGTCCAGGAAGTTGTCCTCCTTCGCCCGGCTTTGCTCCCTGAGCCATTTTGATTTGAATCTCTTTTGCAGAACTTAAGTAATGGCTAGAAACTCCAAAACGACCAGAAGCAACTTGCTTGATGGCAGAGTTTTTCCAATTTCCATCTTGGTCGGGTTGAAAACGACGTACGTCTTCTCCACCTTCTCCAGAATTACTTTTTCCACCGATACGGTTCATCGCAATCGCTAAATTTTCGTGTGCCTCTTGACTGATAGATCCCAAAGACATGGCACCTGTTTTAAAGCGTTTTACAATCTCAGTCCAAGGTTCTACTTGATCAATTGGAATAGGATCAAAACTTGAAAATTCAAACAGCCCTCTGAGGGTCATTAACTTTTCATTTTGCTCGTTGATCATCTTAGCGAAAGCGTCGTAGCTTTCAGGCTTATTTTGTCTTACAGCTTGTTGAAGAGAAGCAATAGTTTGTGGGTTGACAACATGTGCCTCGCCGTCTCTTCTCCAGCGATAGTCTCCTCCAATTTCTAGAGGAAGTCCTAGATTTGATTCGTGTACATAGGCTTTGGAATGGCGATTGCTAATTTCTTTTTCAATTTCATAGAGACCAATTCCTTGAATTCGACTGGCAGTATTGCAGAAGAAACGATTGATAAACTTTTCAGACAAGCCCAAAGCTTCAAAAATTTGAGAGCCTCGGTAAGAGTGTAAAGTCGAAATACCAATCTTATTCATCACTTTGATAATTCCCTTGGCAATGGCTTTATTGAAGTTTTCAATAGCCGTGTTGGCCTCTAATTCAATATAGTCTCCCGTAGCTTGGTGAATGATAATTTCATTGACCAAATAGGGGTTGATTGCACTGGCACCATAGCCAAAGAGTAGGGCAAAATGATGCGGTTCTCTAGGTTCGGCAGATTCAATAATGATACCAAATTTCGAGCGTTTTTTTAGACGCTTAAAGGCATGATGTGTATGAGAAGTCGCTAACAACATGGGGATGGGCGCCATAGATGGAGACACCCCACGATCTGATAAAATAATGATATTGGCTCCTTGGTCAACTGCCTTTTCTATGGATTTTATCATGTCTTCTAAGGCATTTTCAAGCCCGTTTAAACCTGAATTGACTTCATAAAGTGTAGAGATGGTTTGCGCCTTAAAGTCGCTGTGCTCAATAAATTTAATTTTATCTAAATCCTCATTTGAAATTACAGGATTTTGAATACTTAATTTTTTTGCATGTTCAGGAGAAATATCAAACAGATTGAATTCTTGTCCGATGCTCAAACTGGTGTCGGTAACAATCTCCTCACGAATACCATCTAAAGGAGGGTTGGTTACCTGAGCAAAAAGTTGTTTAAAGTAATTATATAGTAGCTGAGGACGCTCGGAGAGTACAGCCAATGGTGTGTCTGTCCCCATAGAACCGATAGCTTCTTTCCCCTGAATGGTCATTGGGGTTATGATAGTTTTAAGGTCTTCTTGAGTATAGCCAAAAATTCGCATACGCGTTTCAAAACCTTCGTCTTCAGTAGGGCTCACATTTCCGGTGTAGGGAATGTCTTTTAGTGGAAGTAAATTTTCATCTAACCACTGCTGATATGGTCGACTACTAGTAACTTCTTTTTT
>JAYPMN010000158.1:0-4446 GCA_038129925.1 Flavobacteriaceae bacterium | reverse complement strand
ATTGAGCCACATTATCAAAGTTATATTTGTTGATGTTTTTATCTAGCTCTAAAAATACAAACCGATCAACGAGGTTTGATTGCATGATATAGGAATTCCAAATTTCTTCAGGAGACTCCTCGTTTGAAATGTAAATATCTGGTGTAATACCGCCGCCGCCGTAAACCTTCCTTCCTTTTGGTGTAATGAACTCAAGAGTATCGTTAGTCGGAATATTAGCTGGATCTTTCATTTCACCTGACTTAAAACGCAACTGAACCTCAGCATAGTAATCGTCCCTACTTGCACTGTCATAGGGTCGTTGTATGGATCTCCCTGTTGGAGTAAAATAGCGTGCAGTTGTAAGTCGAATTTGGTCTCCTTGACCTAAGGGCATTTGCTGCTGTACCAATCCTTTACCAAAGGTCCGTCTTCCAATAATCCAACCTCGATCGTTGTCTTGAATAGCGCCTGCAACTACTTCGCTGGCTGAAGCAGAATCTTCATCAACCAGTACGTAAATATTTCCATTTTCATACATACCATTAGACGAAGCTACTGTTCGTTCCCGCTTCCCATTATTACCCTCAACAATTACTATAGGCTTACCGGCTGATAGAAATTCATTCAAAATTTGTTTTGCTGGCAATAAATATCCTCCTGGATTTCCCCTTAAATCCAATATAAAGTTATCCATTCCCTGATTCGTAAGCTCTTTAAGTGCACTTTGAAACTCTTGATAGGTCGTCTGTGAAAATCGATTAATTTTGAGGTATCCAACTCCCTCTCTTAATATATAAGAGGAAGAGACACTAGGCAAAGGGACAGGGCCTCGCTCCAAATCAAATTTGTAGATAGAATCTGTTTTCTTTCGGTACACTGTCAATTGGACTTGATCACCAGTGGGACCCTTTAGTCGACTGATGATATCTTGATTGGATTTCCCCTTAGCGTGGAGCGTGTCTTGATCAGCCATAAGGATCCGATCTCCAGATTTCAGTCCTGCCTTTTCACTTGGTCCATCTTCTAAAACTCGAACTACTGCTATAGTATCATTGTGCATAAAAAACTGAACCCCTATGCCTTCAAAATTACCCTGCATACTTTCAGAGATTGCCTGTCGCTGTTGGGCAGGGATATATACAGAATGTGGATCAAGTTCGTCAACAATATCCGCTATCACAGTGCCGACCAAACTGTCTGTATTGATTTTATCTACATAATCTTCTGTAAGATATGTCATCAATTTATTGAGTTTTTTTATGCTGGGATGAGCATAATCAACAGGCACTCTCTCAGCCAATTGACGTGATCCAAAAAGAAAGCCTATGGCTCCTGAGAGCAATACAATTAAAAATAAAAAAAGGGTGTTTCGTTTCATTTTAACTTTTCTGAAGGGGAACACATTCCAGTTCAACTCCTGCTTTTTCTAAAAAATCTAATCCACTGGTATCCTTATAAGCTTTTGAATAAACCACACGAACAATTCCAGATTGGTGTATCAATTTACTACATTCTTGACAAGGAGACAAAGTAATATAAAGTGTAGCTCCTTTACACGATTGAGTAGAAGAAGCAACCTTTAAAATAGCATTGGCTTCAGCGTGAAGTACGTACCATTTGGTGTAGTGCTCTTCATCTTCACAAACATTTTCAAAACCTGAAGGAGTTCCATTATAACCGTCAGAGATAATCATCCTGTCTTTGACTATAAGTGCTCCTACTTTTTTTCGCTCACAATAAGACAATTGACCCCAGGTCTGCGCCATTTGAAGATAGACTTTGTCGTATTTAATTTGCTTGCTGGTTGCCATAGGGACGAAGATAGTATTTGTAGGGTTAACTCCTTATTTAAATTCTTTCAAATATCATTACTAATGCTTGAGAAAGTACCATGGCGCCAACTAAAAATTCCCATTTAGGCTTTGATCTTTTCATTACACTTAGCACTAAAAAGTTAAAAATCAGTACACCTAAAACAATAGCTAATTGGGCAAGCTCTACCCCAATAGCAAATGAAAAAAGAGAAAGGCCTACAGCTTCTTCTGGAACTAGCATACTAAAATAACGCCCAAACCCTAGTCCGTGTATAACCCCAAACAGAATAGTTAAGCTGGGATAAATAACTAAGCTCTTCTTATCCAAAGAAGTGCTTTTGTTAAACAGGAGGGAGGTAGCACTAATAGCGATTGTGATTGGAATAAGTAACTCGATCCAATAGGATGAAAAATCAACAGCAGCATAAAAATTACCTATAAGTGAAAGCGTATGTCCTAAAGTAAATAAGGTGACCCACCAAATCAATTTTTTGCTTTGTTTAAAGCCAAAGGGAGTTGCTAGTGTGATAATAAAAAAAAGATGGTCTAAGCCAGCAAGGTCCATTACATGCCAAAAACCCAAGTCAATATAAAACCATAACGTATCCATCACAATCCTCTTTCTTTTTGAATAGCCTCATAGGCTTCTTGTACTTTTTGAAATTTCTCTTGAGCACCCTTAATCAATGCAGGATCTTTAGACTGTAATTTATCTGGGTGATATTTTTTTGCCATTGTTCGGTACGCTTTTTTGACTTCTGCGTCAGTAGCAGAGGAAGAAATTTCCAAAATTTTATAGGCGCTGTCAGTAGCTTTGACAAACATGGCCTTAATACTTTCCATATCACTCGGACGGATACCCAAGGCAGCGGCAATTTGTTCTACTTTACTTAATTCAGTTTTTGAAATGGATCCATCAGCATTCGCTACTCCAAATAAAAAATGCAGAATCTGTAATCGGGTTTCATAAGGAGCTCGCTGATTGAAAATTTGCGTCAATTCATGGATGTTTTGTCTTTCCTTCTTAACTTCCTCATTGAACTTTTCAAAAATTGCACTGGCCATTTGTGAACCGTAATTCGTGATAAAAAAGTTGCGTACAAATTGAAGCTCTTGCTGCTTTACTGTTCCGTCAGCCTTTATTACTGTTGCAGCTAAAGACAAAAGATTGAGTTGAAGAGCAGAAGTAGTGGATCTTTGAGAACCAACTTCTGACCAACTACTTGAAGAATTGAAAAAACGCTCTACTACTCCTCCAACGATAAACCCAAGTAAAGCTCCAGGGAATCTGAAGAAAGAATAACCTAAAAAAGCAGCAATCCATTTGATCATATAAAAATCTTTACAGTTGCAAATTTGAAAAATAAAAACGGGGTGTCAAAACCTATTGAGATGCCATTACTTTATTATATTTGAAAAAAATATTGAAAATGTATCCAGCTGAATTAGTAAAACCCATGCGAGAAGAACTGACCAATATCGGTTTTGTTGAACTCCACACCTCAGAAGATGTTTCAAATGCCCTTGAAAAATCAGGCACAACATTGGTTGTAGTAAATTCAGTTTGTGGTTGTGCAGCTGCAAACGCACGTCCAGGAGTTTTTTATTCTCTCCAGAATGAAAAGACACCTGACCACTTAGTTACAGTCTTTGCAGGAGTTGATGCTGAAGCAACAAAAAGTGCTCGAGACATGATGGTTCCTTTTCCTCCCTCCTCTCCTAGTATTGCATTGTTTAAAGACGGTGAGTTGGTCCACATGGTAGAGCGTCATCATATTGAAGGCCGACCAGCAGATCTTATAGCTGAAAATTTAAAAGCGGCGTATCAAGATCATTGCTGATCAGCAAACGCCCCAAATCTAGGCATGAAAAAACTACTTGCCTACCCTCTTAGTGCGTTGTATTACTTCAGCTTCGGAAGTATCTTATTAGTTTTTCACTGCTTACAATGGACGTCTTTTCACATCCTTGGCTATACCGCACACAAGTTTACATTAGATTTTCTAAACTATTTAATCCTCAGATGTCTTAATCTTTTGGGTACAAGAATAGTGTTTGACCTCATGGAGGAGCTACCTGTAAAGCAATCCATCATCTTTGTAGTTAATCATCAAAGTACTTATGACATACCCCCTATCATTTGGTATCTCAGAAAATTCCATCCAAAATTTATCAGTAAAAAAGAATTAGGTAAAGGAATTCCAAGTGTATCTTTTAACCTGAGACATGGTGGCTCAGTTTTGATCGATAGAAAAAAATCCAAGTTAGCGCTCAACCAAATCAAGGCATTTGGTAAGCGTCTTTATAAAAAAAATCACAGTGCCGTTATATTCCCGGAGGGAACTCGTAGTAAAAATGGTGTACCAAAAAAATTTCAAAAATCAGGATTACTCTCCCTTTTTGAGACGATGCCAGAGGCAGTTGTTGTTCCAATAAGTATTGGAAATTCTTGGAAGTTTGGAAGCAATAACTATTTCCCAATGCCCCTGGGAGTAAAGCTACATCTTACTGTACACAGACCACAGCAAATTGATCACAAAAACACTTTAGATTTTATAGAACGATTAGAAAAAGAGATTCATCAAGAAGTCGCAAAAAAACAATTGAACTAGTCCAATTTCTTCGGAAGTACAATTGAAAAAGTAGTTCC
>JAYPMN010000157.1:0-4462 GCA_038129925.1 Flavobacteriaceae bacterium | reverse complement strand
CTTTAATTTTTTTTCCAATGGAATCAATCAAATAAAACTGAGTGTTGGGAAACAAAATCGCCAGCGGAACCCCAGGTAAACCTCCACCAGTTCCGACATCTAAAACTGTTGACCCATTTTTAAACTCAATAACTTTTGAAATACCCAATGAATGAAGCACATGGCGCTCGTAAAATTGCTCAATATCTTTTCTTGAAATCACATTAATCTGACTATTCCACTCCCTGTACAAAGCTTCAAGTTGCTCAAATTGCTTTATTTGAACGGCATTGAGATCAGAAAAATGTTTCAACAATTTATCCATAGTGTTTTTTTGGTAAGACTATAATTTTAATTTTTTTTAAGTTATTTTTACATTATAAAATTATCTATGCAAGCTAAACAAAGACTACGCTTTTCAAGAAAAGACTCCAAAAAATTTTTTAAAACGCTAAATAAAAGAGTAAATCACTACTTCAAAGAAAACAAGATAGAAAAAACAGGTAATTGGAAACTTTACCTCAAGACCTTTGTGATGTTTTCCCTACTCATCGCTCCATACGTATTGGTTCTTACTTTAAGCTTCAGCCTTTTGATCAAATTATTCCTTTGTATCGTCATGGGTATTGGAATGGCTGGTGTAGGTATGAACGTTATGCATGACGGTAATCACGGCTCTTTTTCAAAATATCCTTGGGTCAACAAATTTATGGGGAGCAGTATTTATTTTCTAGCAGGTAATGTCTTTAACTGGAAAATCCAACACAACCTTTTACACCATACCTATACCAATATACACGGACATGATGAAGACCTTGAAGCAGGAAGAATACTCCGCTTTTCAAAATATTCGGAATGGTTCCCTCATCATCGTTTTCAGCATTTTTATTCCGTGCTTTTGTACGGACTTTTAACCTTGAATTGGGCTGTATTTGCTGATTTTCAGCAAATGAAGCGCTATACCAAAAGAAAATTGTCTTACCTCAACAGCAAACGTCCAAGTTTACAATGGACAGGGTTATTTCTATCCAAGATTATGTATTTCTCCATTTGGATAGCCTTACCGATTTTTATTATGGATGCTCCTTGGTGGACTGTGCTCATAGGATTTGTGGTCATGCATTACACCGCAGGACTGATTTTAAGTCTCGTATTCCAATTGGCTCATGTAATTGAAGATGCGGAAATGCCTAGACCTGACAACTCAGGAACTATAAAAAACACTTGGGCAATACATCAATTGTCAACTACAGTAAATTTCTCCACTAAAAATAGAATTGTAAACTGGTTTACGGGAGGATTGAATCACCAAATAGAACATCATATTTTCCCTCACATTAGCCACATTCACTACACTAAAATTGGTGAAATAGTTAAAAAAACTGCAAGAGAATTTAACTTGCCTTACAACGAATACAAAACAACCCGAAGTGCCCTACTTTCTCATTTTAGATTTCTAAGAAAAATGGGGGTGCAACCCAGTTAATTGAACAATGGACGCATTATCTAAACGAATCAACAGCCTGCCAATATCGGCTACACTTGCCATGGCAGCTAAGGCCAGAGAATTAAAAAATCAAGGGATTGATATTATCGGACTCAGTTTAGGAGAACCCGATTTCAATACTCCTGAATTCATCAAAGAGGCTGCTGTACAGGCTGTCAATGAAAATTGGAATTCATACTCTCCCGTAGATGGCTATGCAGAACTAAAAGAAGCAATCTGTACTAAGTTCAAAAGAGACAATCAGCTTGATTATGAACCTTCACAAATTGTTGTTTCCACTGGTGCCAAGCAATCTATCGCCAATGTATGCATGGTGCTTTTAGATCCAGGTGATGAAGTACTCCTCCCAGCACCTTATTGGGTAAGCTACTCAGCAATCGCAACCTTGGCTGAAGCCAAGCCAACCATTATCCCTTCCAGTATAGAGACTGATTTTAAGATTACACCTGAGCAATTGGAAGCGGCAATTACTCCAAAGACTAAACTGATAATGTTTAATTCGCCAAATAATCCAAGTGGGACAATCTACACGGAGAATGAATATAGAGCACTGGGAAAAGTATTGGAAAAACATCCTGATATCTACATTTTATCAGATGAAATTTACGAACACATAAATTACGGCACTCCACACTTTAGTATTGCAGCCATTCCAGAACTTTACGACAGAACAATTACAGTAAACGGAGTAGCTAAAGCATTTGCGATGACTGGATGGCGTATTGGTTATATAGGAGCTCCTACTTGGATCGCCAAAGCCTGTAACAAAATGCAAGGTCAAATCACAAGTGGTGCAAATTGTATCGCACAGAGAGCTACTATTGCTGCCGTTTCTGCCCCAGTAAGTGCTATTCAATACATGGTTGATGAATTTTCTTCACGCCGTGAAATGATCATCACTTTGCTAAATGATATCCCTGGGTTTATACTCAATCAGCCACTAGGAGCCTTTTATGTCTTCCCTGATGTTTCTCATTATTTTGGAAAAACCATAGGTGGAAAGCAAATAGAAAACGCTTCCGACTTTGCCTTATTCCTTCTAGAGAAAGCTCATGTAGCCACTGTAACAGGAGAAGCATTTGGAAATGAAAACTGTATCCGTATTTCTTATGCAGCCTCTGAAGAAAATATACGAAAGGCTATAGCCCGTATCTCAGCTGCCCTCAAGTAAGCTGCTTTTTTTGGTTAGCTATCTTTAAGGATAATAAGAGCTGCATATCACCCCGATCTATGGCTCCTCCCTTTTGTTTATTTACTACTAAAACGATTGTTTAATTACCAGGGGCAGATCTCTTGGGTTAATATAGCACATCAAAACACCCCAACTCTATGAAGTTTACTTTAGCCCTTTTAACACAGTTCAAAAGTGCTCTGAACTGATTCCCATTGCCAAAGAACACAATATTTCCTTAGAAAAGATTTTAAAAAAAATAAACTGCCCGATTGCGGGTGATTAACCATATCCTAGAAATGATTCCATATAAGAACGACTAATAAACTACATCTACTTTACTGGGTTTACTTTTGTTTAAGGTAGTTGTAATAATTGGCCTGAGTAAGTTGATGCCAAGGCATAACCACAAAAATTCCTATTCCAAAACACAGAAGACCTAAAAGATACCATGGGATAAAACGAATGTGTAAAACTAACAACTCCATTTTATAACCGTTAGTAAGCCTCCAACTTTCTTTGAGACTTTCTTCAATCGACAACTCTGGGTTTTCCACTAAAATGTAATAAGTCATTGATAGCCCGAGTGCAATTATGATCCCTGGAATAATTAAAAGTACAATTCCAATAGCAGTTGCAATTGAGATAATTATGTAAATCAAAATTACTTTTAAGAGGGGTTTAAAACCTTCAATCAAGTTCTCTATTGATGCTGGGCGGTCATTAAAAATGTTTAAAAAATAAATGGCTATACCGAGCTGGAGTGGGCCAGCCAATAAAAAGGAAAGTAGCTCTCCATAGGTATTTAATCCTGAGGGAACTCCAACTAGGAGTCCGTAAAGAACACAAACTAATGAAGCAATTACCCAATGTTGGCTGAGTTTTTCTCTAGATTCTCGCATTGAATTAAGTAAATTCATGTTGTTAAGATTGGTTGTATGAATTTACAAAAAACACTTAAGCATTGAGAATCTTCTCTTGTTTATTTATGGACTCTTGATGAACAGCCTTAAAAACTCGGAGAATAAATTCTTCTGAAAGTTCACGCTCTTGACCCTCAAGTATCATTTTTCCTAAAATTTCATTCCAACGTTTGTTCTGAAGTACAGCTACGTTGTTGGATTTTTTGAGTGCTCCAATCTCTACAGCTATTTTCATTCGCTTCCCTAATGTATCTAATAAATTTTGGTCGATCGTATCGATCTGTGCTCTTAGATTATTGAGGGCGTATTGATAAGCTTCTTCCTCAGTAGTCTTTTTTCGAACTTTAAGATCGTCCATGATCTCTACCAATCTAGTAGGTGTAACTTGTTGAGCGGCATCACTCCATGCATTATCTGGATCCCAATGAGTCTCGATCATCAATCCGTCAAAGTTTAAATCCAGTGCAGCTTGAGATAAATCAAAAATCAAGTCTCTTCTTCCTGCAATATGCGAGGGGTCGCAAATAATAGGAAGATCAGGGAATCTATTTTTCACCTCAATCGCAATTTGCCATTCTGGAATGTTGCGGTATTTGGTTTTTTCATAAGTTGAAAATCCACGGTGAATCAGTCCTAAATTTTTGATGTTTGCAGTATATAAACGTTCAACACCTCCCAACCAAAGCGCCAGGTCTGGATTTACCGGGTTTTTAACCAAAATAATTTTGTCTGTTCCCTCCAATGCATCTGCAATTTCCTGCATGATAAAGGGGCTCACCGTTGAGCGAGCACCGATCCAAAGAATGTCTACGTCGTTCTCTAAAGCCAATTTTACATGGTCTTTATTGGCAACTTCCGTTGCAGTTAACAAACCTGTTTCTT
>JAYPMN010000156.1:0-4469 GCA_038129925.1 Flavobacteriaceae bacterium | reverse complement strand
TAAATTTAACTGATGGACTCTCTTTTGAGATTTTCAATCAAATTGAATCTAATACACCAATTGTATTTTTAACAGCCTATGATCAATATGCATTGGACGCTTTTAAAGTAAACGGGGTTGATTATATTTTGAAACCTTTTGATAAAACAAAAATCAATCAATCCTTAAAAAAATTCAAAAGTTTAACCCAAACAGGATCAAACCCTATAAGTCCTGAAAGGTTAAAACATTTATTGGAAGTTGTAGCCTCCAAAACAATTACTAATAAACGAAAATCATATTTGGTGTATCACCAAGACAAACTTATTCCATTAGAAGTTAATGATATTTCCTGGTTTTATAAATCTAACCAGGTTACCTATGCTTGTACAATTTCCAATAAAAAATATGTAATTAATGATGCTTTAGACAAGATACAGAATGAAGTTTCCTCTGTAAATTTCTATAGAGCAAATAGACAGTTCATTGTTAGTAAAAACTCAATAGAAAATATATCCATCTATTTTAATGGTCGATTGATTGTTAACATTATGCCTAAACCAGACGAAAAAATAATAATCAGTAAGTCTAAGGCAACTGATTTTAAAAATTGGTTATCAAAGTAAGCAGTTCAACCGAGATATATCTACTTTAGGATAACTTATAATTTATAACGTTCCACTTCAGTTATAAAAAAAATAAATTCAGTAGATAAATTGTCAGCTTCAAGAATATTATAGAAACCAGTTATCATCTTCTTAAGATTTTTACAATCTAAACTTAAGAATATGAAACGAACATTTTTAAGAGTTATTTTAATAATGTTCTTAGTTTGCTTTACTACAAATAGCTTTGCAACTTACCACGAGAACAATTTAGAATTACACCTTTATGATGGCAAATTTGAACAGGACCGAACTACTATTAGCGGTATTGTAAAGGATAAGGAAAGTGGTGAGACACTGCCTTTTGCAAATGTTTTTGTTAAAGACACAAATATTGGTACGACAACCAATGCTGATGGATTCTTTACACTGTTTGATATTCCGTCAGAAACTTCAACTATACAAGTACAATATTTAGGTTATAAAGTCGAGACCTTGGTACTCACACCAGAAATGGTAAAAGGTAAAATAACAATACTTCTTATACCTGACAACAATCAGTTAGATGAGGTAGTCGTTAGTAACGATTCAGGACAACAAATTATTAAAATGAATAAAAGTGTAAGTCAGATATCATTATCACCCAAAAAGTTAGCATCCATACCAAACTTGGGAGAAAAAGATATTTTCAGAGCTATTCAATTACTTCCTGGTGTGAGCGGAACAAATGAATCATCTTCTGGTCTTTATGTTCGTGGAGGAACACCAGATCAAAACTTAGTTCTTTTAGATGGGTTTACGGTGTATCATGTTGACCATTTCTATGGTTTTTTCAGTGCTTTTAATAGTGGTGCTGTAAAGGATATTCAATTATTTAAAGGAGGGTTTCCTGCTGAGTATGGTGGAAGGATTTCAAGTGTAATGGATTTAACTGGCAAAACAGGGAATAGTAATAAATTAAGTTTATCAGCAGGTTTAAGTTTAGTAAGTGCGAATGCGACTGTTGAGATCCCAATAGGGGAAAAGGCAAACCTATTGATAGCAGGAAGAAGGTCTTACACTGATATCCTTAAAAGCGGACTATATAATAGTATTTTTGATTTGTATAATGATAGTAATCAGACTAATGGTAATAATCTACCTAACTTCAATGGTTTCCAACAAAATCAAACACAACCTTCATTCTACTTTTATGATTTAAACACAAAATTCAGTTACAAACCTTCGGATAAAGATATTATTTCAGTTTCAGTTTATAATGGTGAAGATAATCTAGATAGCTCTAGGGAAAACCAAAACACTTTTGGATCAGGTACAGAAGAAAGAACTATAAATTCAGATATTGAAGATTTGTTGAATTGGGGAAACTGGGGCTCCAGTGTTAGATGGGCAAGACAATGGAGTGATAAACTTTACACAAATGTTGTAGGAGCTTATTCCAATTATTTTAGCCAAAGAAAAAGAATAAACGATATAAGTATACAATTAGCTGACTCAACGAATACCAATAAAAGTGGTTTAGTTGAAGACAATAATCTAAAAGATTTTACACTTAGAATACACAACGAGTATAAGGTCAACTCAAAACATAGTTTGGAATTTGGTGGTCAACTAACAATGAATGAGGTTGAATATAACTACATTCTCAATGATTCAATAACCGTAATAGACCAAAAAGATAAAGGATTATTAAAAACAGCTTATTTACAGGACAAATGGAGTCCAACCCAAAAATTAAATATAGTTGGAGGTATTCGAGCTACTCATTTTGATGTAACAGATGAGATCTATTATGAACCTCGTCTGTCGGTATCATACAAGGTAAACAACAAAGTAAAATTCAAAGGAGCTTGGGGGAAATATTATCAATTTGTAAATAGAATTGTTAGAGAAGATGTTACTCAAGGCAGTAGAGATTTTTGGCTTTTAGCTAATAAAGAGAATAGCCCAATAAGTTTCTCACAACATTTTATTTTAGGAACAAGCTATGAAGTAGATGACTGGTTATTTGATGTAGAATTTTTTGAAAAAGAAATGAAGGGTCTTACCGAATTTTCACTTCGTTTTCAGTCTGCATTAGGAACAGATCCAAATGATCAACTATTTTTTGAAGGAACAGGTATATCAAGGGGTGTTGATTTCTTGATTCAAAAAAAGGTAGGTAAATACACAGGTTGGTTAGGATATACCTTAAGCGAAGTGGTACATACATTCCCAGACTTGAGCAACAGCCCATTTTATTCATTAAATGATCAACGCCACGAATTTAAAATTGTGAATGTACTCAAAGCAGGTCGTTGGGATTTAGGCG
The DNA here is from genome assembly GCA_038129925.1 of Flavobacteriaceae bacterium. Taxonomy (GTDB): domain Bacteria; phylum Bacteroidota; class Bacteroidia; order Flavobacteriales; family Flavobacteriaceae; genus MS024-2A. The sequence continues at coordinate 1,574 of JAYPMN010000156.1, read as the reverse complement.
CAACTTGGGTTTATGGGAGTGGGAAACCATACACAGCACCTAATGGTATTTATACTATTACTCTTTTGGATGGAACAGAAACGGAGTATGTAAGCATTGGTGAAAAGAATGGTCTTAGGATTGATCCATATCATCGCTTAGATTTAAGTGCCACTTATAACTTTAATATCAGCTCTGGAAAAGGTGAAATGGGTTTATCTGTATTCAACTTATACAACAAAACCAATACTTGGTATAATGAGTTTGAGGTTGTAGATAACCAAGTAACGGAAACAAATGTTAATTACATAGGATTTACTCCTAGCTTATTTCTTAACGTATCATTTTAAATAAAATTAATATGAAAATTTTTAAGAAAATTTTATTTACAGTATGTATCATTATTAATTCTTCTTGTGAGGATATTTCGGATTTTGATCCAGGTGAAAGTAAACCAGTTGTAGAAGCCTTTATTTATGAAGGAGAATCCGTTGATGATATTTACTTAAAAAAAACAGTACCCTTTAATAATGAGAGTAAATCTGGTTCTGAGATTATCAGTGATGCAATTATTACAATTTCTGGGAACGGTCAGGATTTTATTCTAACACCTGTAATAGACCAACCAGGAAGGTATATTTATGATGGTAACGATTTATCTGTAAACATTGGGGAGAACTATCAACTAACCTTTGAGTATGATGACAGAATAATATCTTCAACAACAACTATACCTAGCGAACCAGAGGGTACGGACATATCACCACAATCAATATTTATTAATGAAATAAACTCTCTAGTAGATTTGAGGGATTTTAGAGAATCTTTTCAAAAAACCATTAATGTCACTTGGAATAATAACGATGGTAGTTACTACTATTTAGTTGTTGAAAATATTGAGAATAATCCAGAGTCCATAGATCCAACAGATGTTCTTGGTGGTTTAGGGATTAATTTTGAATTTACAACAACACCAACCCAAGAGAATATTTTATCATTAAGACCATTGATACACTATACACAGTATGGAACTCATAGGGTTACAATTTATCACGTCAATGAAGAATACGCCTTGCTCTATGAAACTTCTACTCAAGATTCAAGAGATTTAAATGAACCTTACACCAACATAAATAATGGGTTAGGGATTTTTTCTGGATTTGCGAGTCAAGAGGTTTATTTTGAAGTAATTAAACAATAAATTGAATGTGCCTTTATGAGAAATCTATTTAAATTATTTTCAGTAATCCTCTTTTTTTCATGCAACAAAAATGAATCTCCTCAAGAACAGGTTAAAAATGATTGTACAGGAGAATATACTACAGAAGAAATACAAGATACTCTTGTATCAGCTTTTTTTGGACTTGATAATGCACTACCAAGTCTAGTATTGTGTAATCAACAAGTAGGCATGTTAGATGGTATGCCTGTTAATTTTAAATTCCCATTAGATGTATCCAGTTTATCGGAAACTGATTTTGAAGTTTTAGATAGCCTTGGAAATATACATACCCCTATTTGTGTTTCTTTGGCTCCAGCTAATGAAAACGGAGAAAATCGAACTGTGCTTCTGTTAGGTGAATTTGGTACTGCTG
>JAYPMN010000155.1:0-4485 GCA_038129925.1 Flavobacteriaceae bacterium | reverse complement strand
GTTTGGTTGGTGATTTGCCCTCTTTTTTCAATACAGAGCGACATTACATTTCCTACAAAGTCAGCTTTGGTTATAATGGTGGCTTTTATATAGGGTTCTTCAACGCGGTCGAGCATAGAAGGTTCGGGCATGTCAGAAGGGTTATTAACACTCAAAAAAGTATCGGAATCTTTTTTGGTGTATGCTTTGTAAGAAACATTGGGGACTGTAGTGATTACGGTCATGTTAAACTCACGCTCCAAGCGCTCTTGTATAATTTCTAAATGCAACATGCCCAAGAATCCACAGCGGAATCCAAAACCAAGAGCAGCAGAGCTTTCAGGGAAAAACACCAAAGACGCGTCATTGAGTTGTAATTTCTCCATGGAAGCACGGAGCTCTTCATATTCTTCCGTATCTACTGGATAAATCCCTGCAAAGACCATTGGCTTTACTTCCTCAAAGCCTTCTATAGCGTTTTGAGTTGGGTTGGCAGGATCAGTTATTGTATCTCCAACCTTAACCTCTTTGGCTTCTTTAATTCCTGTAATTATATAACCTACATCACCAGCACCAATCTCTTTTCTTGGTTCTTGAGTAAGTTTCAAAGTTCCAATTTCATCAGCAAAATAGGTTTTTGCTGTTGCAATGAATTGAATTTTTTGACCCTTTCTAATTTGTCCATTCAAAACACGAAAATAGGTTTCTACTCCTCGAAAGGGGTTGTATACTGAATCGAAAATAAGGGCTTGCAGTGGCTCATTAGGGCTTCCCTTGGGCGAAGGAATGCGCTCTATGATTGCCGTTAAAATTTCTTGTATCCCTTGACCTGTTTTAGCTGAAGCAGGAATGACATCTTCAGGAGCACAGCCTAGAAGATCGACGATATCGTCCGTTACTTCTTCTTGATTTGCAGAGGGAAGGTCCACTTTATTGAGAACAGGAATAATCTCTAAATCGTTTTCTAAGGCCAAATAGAGGTTGGAAATGGTTTGGGCTTGAATGCTTTGGGCAGCATCTACAATAAGCAAAGCACCTTCGCAAGCAGCAATTGACCGAGAAACTTCGTAAGAAAAGTCCACATGGCCAGGGGTGTCTATTAAATTGAGCACAAAGGTTTCTCCTTGGTGCTCGTATTCCATTTGTATGGCGTGAGATTTAATAGTGATTCCTCGCTCGCGCTCCAGATCCATATTGTCAAGCAGTTGGTCTTGCTTCTCGCGTTCTGTTACTGTCCCGGTGTAGTCTAGAAGACGGTCAGCTAAAGTACTTTTACCATGGTCAATATGGGCAATGATGCAAAAATTACGAAACTGTTTCATACGGCGCCTTCTTTCATAGCTTGCAAATATAAGGCTTCTGGGGGAGCCTTTTTTGCTTATTTTCGTAAAAAATTAAACTTTTGGTTAAAATAGGTGACATAATATTACCTGAGTTTCCTCTTCTTCTTGCTCCTATGGAAGATGTCAGCGACCCTCCTTTTAGGGCATTGTGTAAGGAGAATGGCGCTGATGTGGTTTATACGGAGTTTATATCAAGCGAGGGATTGATTCGAGATGCGGCTAAAAGTGTTCAAAAGTTGGATATTTACGATAAAGAGCGCCCGGTTGGAATCCAAATTTTTGGCGCCAACCTAGACTCCATGTTACGCTCTGTAGAGATCGTAGAGGCTTCAAGGCCTGACATTATCGATATCAACTTTGGCTGTCCAGTCAAAAAAGTTGTCTGTAAAGGTGCTGGCGCAGGAATTTTAAAGGATATCCCTAAAATGGTTGCTCTTACGGAAGCTATGGTCAAACACACCAAACTTCCAGTTACGGTTAAAACACGCTTGGGGTGGGATCATCATTCGATTCACATTGTAGAAGTGGCGGAGCGCCTTCAAGACGTGGGCTGTGCAGCAATTTCCATTCACGGAAGAACCCGGGCTCAAATGTATAAAGGCGATGCCGATTGGACCCCTATTGCTGCAGTCAAAAACAATCCAAGAATGCACATACCCGTTTTTGGAAATGGAGATGTAAACACCCCTGAACAAGCCAAAAAAATGAGGGATGAATACGGTTTAGATGGAGCTATGATTGGAAGAGCCAGTATTGGGAATCCTTGGTTTTTTAATGAGGTAAAACATTTTCTACAAACAGGAACCCATTTAGCTCCACCTCGTTTAGAGCAAAAAGTATCAGCTGCTAGGCGCCACTTAGAAATGGCAATTGACTGGAAAGGAGAGACTCTAGGCGTCCTAGAAACAAGAAGACATTACACAAACTATTTTAAAGGAATACAAAACTTTAAACCTTTGAGAACACGCATGGTAACTTCAAATGAAGCCGAAGGGGTTTTTGAAGTTTTAGATGAAATTCTAGAGATTTTTGCACTCAATCAGTCCGTGTAATCTGTAATTTTTTTGTCGAGTCCTCGTGTAGCCCAAGCAGTACTTAACAGACCCAAAACCACAAGTGTAGTCATAACAATTAAAAGGTTTTCAGCTTGATAAAGCACAGGATAGGACAGATTTGTACCGGGCACATAAATAAAGGGGAAATGGTATTGAACAAGAACCATAACGGACCCCAGCACCAGGCCAATTAGCCCGCCAATACTGCATATCAGCATCCCTAAAAGAAAAAAAACACTATGAATTTTTTGAGGAGTTGCTCCCATGGATAAAAGTATTTTCATTTGTCTTTGCTTGTCTAAAATCATCATGATCAAAGCTCCAACCACATTAAATAAGGCAATGAGCATTACCAGTGAAAAAATAAAATAGATAGCCAAGTGCTCAATATTGAGCATTTTATAAAGTGCGGCGTTTTGCTCAGCACGAGAGACAATTTTTATAGGTGTATCAAACAAAGGGGTCAAGGCTTCGGTTAATTCTCCTTGAGATACAGAGGGATCTATTTTAAGCACTAAAGAAGAATATTGTTGCGGTTGGAGCTCCAATAAGTTTTGCGCCAGCTCAAGTCGAGAAAACACAAACTTTTTGTCCAGTTCTTCATTGATTTGGTAAAGCCCTACAACTATAGAGGAAACTTGGTTAAAAGGGCTTTGATTTAGTATCGATTGTTTTTTCTTTTTGGGAACAGTAAGGTTTAAAAAAGCGGTGTAATCATATACACCGACCCCGAGGTTGCCCGCAAGACCAAAGCCTAAGACGACATCTGCACCGTCGAAAGAAAGCCAATCTCCTAGAGTGACAAGATCCTCAATTGGGACGACTGAGGTATAGTTTTGATCAACAGCTTTTAAGTAGGCCACTTGATTCTTTTCGTTATAAGATAAAAAGACTTTTTCTTCTATTTGGGGAGCAGCAGCAATGACTCCTTTGATTGTAGAAAGCGCTGTAAATACACTGTCAGAGACGTTAAAAAATTTTCCCTGTCGAGGTTGAATTTGATAGTCCGGATCAAAGGACTCAGAAAATGACAAACCAAAATCTTTAAGCCCCCCAAAAGCACTGAGCACTACAAATAAGGAGGCGGTAGCTGTGACCACCATAAAAAAGGCAAAGCCGTTGATTCTATTGATTACAGTTTGGCTACTTTTTGAAAAAAAGTATCGCAAAGCGATTTTAAGTGAAAATGGAGCCATCTGCTAAAGGAGAAGTTTATTTTTTTTGTCGTGAACCTAAAGATCCAGGATTAACTAGCGGGTTAGTTCCCTTGCTTAATTCTTCATTTATCCCTTCTATATAATCCAATGAATCGTCTAGATAGAAGTGGAGCTCAGGAAATCTTCTCAGCTGGTTTTTCATTCGTTGTGCTAAGTCGTGACGCAGTTGAGAATGGTTTTCTTTTAAAGAATCAATGTAGGTATTGGCATCATTTACCGGAAAAATACTGAGGTATATTTTTGCAATAGACAAATCTGAAGTTACATGAACCTTGGTTACAGAGACCAACAAGTTTTTTACCGACCCCTCACGAACGGCTTGTTGGAGTAGTGTTGCTATTTCCTGCTGAAGCACACGATTGATTTTTTGCTGTCGGGGAGTTTCTTGTTTATCCATAAAGCGAAATTACATAGAAAAAAGCGCTTATTGACGCTCCCACTTATAATCACTGTTTAGTCGGAAACTGCCGAGGTGTTCTTTATTCCATTCACTAGGCTCGACTAGTGAAAGGAAATCTTGCTCTTTCCCTTCGTAAAGGTGGTACACTTCACCTACTATAGGTTCAAATTTAAAATGTGCTTGATAGACTTTTTGAGTTTCAGAGGCAAGGGTTACAAATGATTTGATTCGGTCCTGAAGGTCTTGCAATTCCGCATGGAACTGTTTGGAAACCTTGTCAACCCCCTTTTTTTTAAAGGCGTCTACATTCGGGACATCTATGATTGGTCCACTTAAATTACTGGCAAAGGGCAGCAATTTAGCAAAATAGCTTTGCTCTGTTTCATCCCAGACTACAGCATCAGGTTTTTTTTCTTTCATTACTCTTTTTGGCAAAGATAGAACATATCTGTTCGATTAAAAACCATTCAACTTTTTGAAGACTTACTGCC
>JAYPMN010000154.1:0-4493 GCA_038129925.1 Flavobacteriaceae bacterium | reverse complement strand
TTGATTTATTATTGAATTTGTAACGGTCACCAAAAAAGTCCCAGGTACTTCCAAAATCTAATTATTTTCATTTATTTTTCCCATTTAAATAAATCAGGCTTAAATCGACTGTGCTTCCTCTGCTGTGTCCACTTTTTGATGCAATAAAGCCCAAGTCAAAAAGTCTATTTTTAACGAGTGTAGGATAGTAAATGTGTTTAGTCAGTGTATCACCAGCGATTTTGGACCAGCGGATAAAGTCATTGACAGCAGTTTGAGGGCGGTAAGCATCGTATATTTTTAAACCCAAGCCCATAAGCTTTAATTCGGTTTGAACTTTACTTAAATGATGAGCTAAGGCTGAGGTACCTATTCCAACACGATTATTATAACCAGCTACAGGGCGCCCCATAAAATTGTTTGCCCCTGCATACCGCAATTCAATTAGTAAATCTGGAATAGAATCAGTTAGTACAGTAAAACCCTGTGGTAACTGAGCATTTAAAAATTGAGAAGTAATTACCCATACCAATATAAGGCTAATTTTGTAATGCATAGTCTAATAGTTTTCCTCCTATACCTAGTTTGTAGAGTGCACGTTGTTTTCTTGTAGGATATACTCGATTACTCAAGAAAATAATAAAACAATCTTCTTTAGGATCTGCCCATACAAATGTCCCTGTAAACCCACTGTGACCAAAACTTGAGGGTGAAGCTAAATTAGAAGGGTAAGGATCTTCATCTTCTGAAATGCTCGGCTTGTCAAATCCCAAGCCTCTACGATTGGTGCTTTCTGGGTAGGCTCGTTGGGTAAATAGTTTAACAGTTTCTGGTTTGAGCAGTAATTTTCCATTGTAGGATCCCTCATTGAGCAGTAATTCTAAAAGTGGAGCTATAGAGTAAGCGTTTGCAAATAGACCCGCATTTCCATTTATTCCTCCCATTAATGCTGCTGCTTCATCGTGAACCCACCCTTGGACTAATCCTTTTCTAAAGTGATCGTCGAATTCTGTGGGTACTATTTCACTTTTAGGAAAGGATCTAGTAGGAACAAAAGATAAGCGTTGAAGTTTTAGGGGGTCGTAAAAATGGAATTTTAGAAAGGATTCAAAAGACATACCACTCAATTGTTTTGTCAGTTCAGGAACTAAAAAAAACCACAGCCCTGAATATAAATATTCTCCAACAGTCTTGATATCTGTCTTACGGATACGCCTCATGATTTTTTTAGGATAATTTTTGAATAAGAACAAGGAGTCACTAATCCGAGTCGGATATCTTTTAGACTTTTTTATTTTTAAGGTTCCTGTTTTAAACTTTCCGTTTTTTTTACGAATTAAATTTTGATGAGCGATATAGGGAATCCATCCTGAACTGTGACTTAAAACCTGTTTAAAACTAGATTTTTTTTTGTTGCTTCTTTTCAGAAAAGGGAGGTATTTAGAAACCCTTTCATTTAGTTCAATATCGTACAGTTCATAAAGCTTCATAAAGGCAAGGGTGCCTGCGAGTATTTTGGTAACAGAAGCAAGATCGTAGAGGTCTGTATTTTTAACTTTTACGATAGAATCATAGGTGTGGTAACCATAAGACTTTAATAGCTGGATACTGTCTTTTTTGTAAATGAGCAGTTGGGCTCCTGGGAAGGCTTTATTTTGGATGCCGTAATTAATAATGCTGTCAGCCTTAAAATAAAGACTCTTTTTCTTCTCTTGTGCATTTAGTCTTAAATTAAGACCAAATAAAATAACAATCAGGGAACAAATAATTTTATGCATAGCGTGATTAATCCATAATTAGAATTATGCTTTTTTTTATAAATTTAATTCAAATAAAGAAAGCAGCACCTAAAACTCTTCAATCTTGAGATCTCCCCAGAAAAAAATTAATAAGTTACCCTTTCTGTTGTTTTCGATAGTTTGTGTTGTGTATTCACTTCCACTTTTTGCTCAAGAGATAGAAGAAGCCGATGAATTGCTTCTCTTTGATGCAGTTATTCAATCTGAGATGGGAGGTAAGCGGATGAAGTTTTATGGAAATACTCGTTTTAATTTTAATCAGGCGTATTTTTCGAACTGGATTTCGGGAGGAGAAAGCGCTTTGACTGTTTTGTACGGACTGGATTACAACTTTAATTATTCGGATCGAAATGGTCTTGTATGGGATTCCAATTTATTGCTCTCTCTAGGGACTACTTACGTTTCGGGGAGTAAATACTTGAAAAAGGCCGACGACCGATTTGAAATAAACTCCCTATTAGGTAAGCAAATCAATACTTACTGGAATTATTCCAGTTTTTTAAACTTTAAAACCCAATTGCTACCTGGTTTTAAATTTTTCAATCAAGATGGAGAAGAACTTAAAGAAAGGGTTTCACAATTTTTATCGCCCGCCATACTCCAAGCAGGATTAGGATTTTACTATAAAAAAAATAAAGATTTATGGGTGAATATTTCTCCAGTTTCAGCCCGTATGATTATCGTTTCCAAAAAATTCACTCAAGAGTTAGAAGCTGAGAGTAAATATTTTGGGGTTGATTTTAACAAACGTTCAAAATTCTTTTTTGGAGCATTAATTTCGGGCTTTTATAAAAAAGAAATCATGGAAAACATCATCTGGGAAAATAAAATCAGTGTGTATGTAAACTATCTTGAAAAGACGCAAAACGTTGATTTTGAATGGAATTCCAATATTCGGTTTAAGGTCAATAGTAGAATCTCTGGAAACTTTATTTTACACCTTCTTTACGACGACGATTTGATTGGTAAGCTCCAAGTTCGAGAACTTTTAGGATTGGGAATTAATATTGATTTGTAAACTATTCTTCTCCTTTCGCTTTTCTTAAAAACCATTCGTAATTATAATATGTAATAAATACATTAAACACACTTCCCTGTCCTCTTGGATACATTTCAATGACAACTCTTTTATCTGGATCAATAAAACGAATACAGGGTAGATTTTTTTTTACTAGTACTGGATTAGACCAATTTTCTTGTGCGTAAACGGTTTTGTGGTCAGTAGATTCAAGATACTTTCTTGTTTTTTTTAAGTAGGCAGTTGCTTGTGACAAGCTTAAATTTTTTTTACTCCAAATATTGATACTTACTAAACGCCCATCGCGATCAACTAGAGATCTTTTGCGGAACGCATAAGAAGTCCCATTCCCTAAGTTGATATTTTTAAGTGTTTTTGAATTTTTTTGAAGAATCTTTTTGGCTTGGTCAATTGGCATTTCATAAATAAACTCTTTGTAGAGAACTTGCCCGCCAACCAAGTTTGGCACTATAAAAATAAAAAGAAGAATCCTTAAAAACTTCATTGTGATTGCTTCAATAAAATACTTTACAAAAGAGCAATAATTTAAGAAAATAGTAAAAAAAACGTTCAATTTTTTTTAAATGGATATATTGATAAATATAGCTTTACTTTGAAAAATGTATGAAAAAAGAAAAATCTAAAAATACAGCCTTAATTACGGGGGCCTCTTCTGGAATTGGTTTTGAAATTGCCAAATGCCTTGCAGCTAGGGGATTTGATTTAGTTTTAACTGCCAGAAACTCGGATAAATTAAAAGTTGCTGCTAAAAGGTTATCCACCTATGGGGAGGGAGAAATTGATGTAGTTGCTGCCGATTTGCACAACCCTTTAGCTCCTCAAGTCATTTATGATTATTGTAGTAATAAGGGTTATAAAATCAATTTACTGGTCAATAACGCAGGTTATGCTATAGCGAGTCCATTTGATCAGACCTCAATGGAAGACGAGGAAAAGTTTATCCGCGTTTTAGGGATTGCCGTAATTGCCTTGAGCAAGTTGTTTATAAAAGATATGCTTGAAGGAGCTAACGGGAAAATCATGATGATATCCTCTGTTGCAGCATTTGCCCCACCTTCGACTATACAGACACTTTACGGACCGATTAAGACATTCATCAACAGATTTAGTGAGGGTTTAAATATCAATTACAATCACAGGGGAATAACTTCTACAGCCGTTTGTCCGGGTTATACGGTTACGAATTTTCATGCGGCCAGTGGTGTACAAGAAGAAATGGATCGTGTACCCTCATTTATGAAAAAAGAGGCTAGTCGCGTAGCAAAAGAAGCTGTTAAAGCAACATTAAAAGGTAGAAAAGTATGTGTTCCCTCTAAGACTTTTAAACTGATTGTATTTCTATTGAGGGTATTTCCTCATTCACTCTTCCCTTTGTTTAGCAAACGTCTTGCTCCTGGACGTTACGACCAAAAATGAGCTATTTAATACCTGTTACGATAAGCGTACCTGTCCAGATTTCTTTTTTACCAAAGCGCCAATGTTCTACTGATTCAAAAGCTGCTGCTTTAAAAAAGTCAACCCATTCATTTTCATGATATAGCTTCATATTTGAAATGCCACAACTGTCGGACCAATCGTGGGATACCGTATTTTCGGAATAAAAATCCAATCCGATAATCAATCGCCCTCCAGGATTTAACCACTGATTGCTGATTTTTTGGATGAGTTCTTTTGGA
>JAYPMN010000153.1:0-4559 GCA_038129925.1 Flavobacteriaceae bacterium | reverse complement strand
GGTATAGTGGGCTCCATTTACGCCATCTTTGGTGGACTAAAAGCCGTTGCGGTTTCTGATACTGTAAATGCCATTGGCTTACTGATTGGCGGTTTAATGATCCCTATTTTCGGTCTTATGTATATAGGTGACGGTAGTATGGCTGCTGGTATTGAAGCTTTATATGCCAATGATCCCTCTAAATTTAAGGCTATGGGAGCTTCAGATTCTGCCATTCCATTCAGTACCCTGTTTACGGGTATGGTATTGGTTCAATTGTTTTATTGGGGCACCAATCAAGCTATCATCCAAAGGGCCTTGGGTGCTAAAAATCTAGTCGAGGGGCAAAAAGGGCTTATACTCGCCGCCTTTATTAAAATTTTAGGTCCGCTAATTGTGGTCTTACCCGGACTCATTGCGTTTTACATTTTTGGAGACACTTTAGAACCTAGTCAGGGAGACCAATCCTACGGGATGTTAGTCAATAAGGTCTTGCCTCCTGTACTCTTAGGCTTTTTTGCAGCAGTTCTTTTTGGAGCTATTTTAAGTTCTTTTAACTCTGCATTAAACAGCTCAGTCACCCTTTTCGGACTGGATATTTACAAACAATACATCAATAAAGAAGCTTCAGAAGTTCAAGTAGTACGAGCAGGAAAGGCTTTTGGTATCGGCTTGGCCATACTTTCTATGGTTATTGCACCCTCAATTGCCAACGCACCAGAAGGACTGTTTGGATACCTTCAAGAAATCAACGGTTGTTATACCATACCCATATTGACTATAATCCTTGTAGGCTACCTAACCAAATACGTCCCTCCTGTTGCTGCTAAAATTGCTATGGGAGTCGGAGTTGTGATGTACTCTTTCAGCCAATTTTTCTTAAAAGGGTATGTAGAAGCAGGGGGCGGAGAATATCCCCACTATTTACATATTATGGCCATCATCTTCTTGTTTAATATAGGGCTGATGCTCTTGATTGGAAAACTCAAGCCACTAAAAGAAGCTTATGTGCAACAATATACAGAGCAAGTCGATATTACTCAATGGAAGCCCGTTCGTCTTATGGGATTGATCATTACCGTAATCGTAATCAGTACATACTTTATCTTTACCTAAATTAGTGGTATAGCTTTTCCCGAAGTTCTTTGATTTTAGGATCAGTCATGTACTCATCAAAACTCATATGCCTGTCAATCATACCGTTGGGTGTTAGCTCTACGATACGGCTGCCTAAGGTCTGAGCAAAAGCATGATCACTCGTACTGCACAACAAGGTTCCTTTAAAATTCTTTAAGGAGTTATTAAACGCAGTAATGGATTCCAAGTCCAGGTGGTTGGTGGGTTCGTTAAGAACCAAGACATTGGCACGTTCCATCATCATTTTAGACAGCATACAGCGTACTTTTTCACCTCCCGACAAGACATTTGACATTTTGAGTGCCTCTTCTCCACTAAAAAGCATTTTTCCTAAAAAGCCTCTCAGAAAAACTTCTTCTCGCTCTTCCTCAGTTTTGGCGTATTGACGCAGCCACTCTACTAAAGATACTGGAGATTCAAAATAATCGTCGTGATCAACAGGTAAATAAGCCTGAGAGGTCGTTATTCCCCAAGAAACAGTACCTGAATCCGCTTTAGTCTCTCTCATAAGAATATTGTAAAAAGCTTCTAAAGCTCTTGTATCCTTTGAATGGACAATTACCTTATCTCCTTTGGCCAAGTTGAGGTTTACGTTTTTAAACAGGCTTGCTCCGTCAAGTGAAGCAGAGAGTTGTTCAATGTTTAAAATTTGATCACCAGCCTCCCGTTCTTGATCAAAAATAAGAGCAGGATACCTTCGGCTTGAGGGCTTAATTTCTTCAATATCCAATTTATCAATCATCTTCTTGCGTGAAGTCGCTTGTTTGGACTTTGCAACATTGGCAGAAAAACGGGCAATAAACTCTTGCAACTCTTTCTTTTTCTCCTCTGATTTTTTGTTTTGCTGAGCTCTTTGGCGTGCAGCTAACTGACTGGATTCATACCAAAACGTATAATTCCCAGAAAAGTGATTGATTTTTCCAAAATCAATATCTGAAATATGTGTGCAAACCGCATCGAGAAAGTGTCGATCGTGAGAAACTACAATCACTGTATTGTCGTAATTCGCAAGGAAACTCTCCAGCCACATGATAGTGTTGTAATCCAAATCATTCGTAGGCTCATCCATAATGAGTACATCAGGATTTCCAAAAAGGGCTTGAGCAAGTAATACACGCACCTTTTGCTTGCCGTCCAGTTCATTCATTAATTTGTAATGCAAGTCCTCAGTAATTTCTAAATTAGATAGTAGGGTAGCTGCTTCGCTTTCTGCATTCCATCCATTCATTTCTTCGTATTCCAATTGGAGAATGCCTACGCGTTCGCCATCAGCGTCAGAAAAATCTTCTTTAGCATATAGAGCATCCATTTCTGTTTTGACGTCAAACAAAGTCTTGTTTCCTCTGAGTACGGTTTCAAGTACAGGATATTCGTCACAAGCGTTGTGGTTTTGCTCTAAAACAGAAAGTCGCTTACCGGGCTCTAGGTGAACACTCCCAGAATTGGCGTCTTGTTTACCGGAAATAATTTTTAAAAAAGTGGATTTTCCAGCACCATTTGCCCCAATGATACCGTAGCAATTACCAGGTGTAAAGCTTACGTTGACTTCATCGAATAAGACGCGTTTTCCAAATTGTACAGAAAGATTCGAAACCGATAGCATAATTTTCTTTTTACGCTGCAAACTTACACAAAACCTTGGGAGGGATTTAACGTCTTCACATATTTTTTAAATGTTAAAAATTGTACTTTTGAGGCATGAAAAGATCGGGTTTTATCGGACTGGTTTTATCCTTATTTGTTTTTTCTTGTACTGGAAAAGAAGATGAAAATAAACGAGTATTTATTGCCGGGCAAATCATTAATCCATCCTCAAGAACAGTAACCTTATATGAAGGAAATAAGATTGTTGACATGTTTGAGCTGGACGAACAATTGCGTTTTCAAAAATATTATGACTCTTTGTCCAATGGTATTTTTAAACTCGAACACCTACCGGAGTATCAATCTCTACTATTAGAACAAGGTGATAGCCTTTGGGTGCGAATCAATGCCGCCACATTCGACGAATCCGTTGTCTATTCCGGAAAGGGCGCCTCTAAAAATAATTTTTTGATGGAAATCTTCCTCAGACAAGAAAAGGAAAACCAATTTTTATCTTCAAAATACGCCAGTGATCAAAAAACATTTAGCCGCTTATTAGACTCGATACTTTTGGAAAAAAAAGAGCTTTGGATCGGTATGGACTCTTTAAATACCCTCTCTCCTATTGCTCAAAAAGTGACACAGGCAGCTTATATCTACCCTTATGCAACCATCCGCGAACGCTATGCCTTGCTAAGAGGATCACAGTGGACCGCTGAACAAGACAGCCTTTACTTTGGTTTTCGTCAATATTTAAATTATAGCGACAATGATTTGGCTTTTTTTGATCCCTATGTCAACTATGTGCTGAACTACATTAATCAAGAGACTGTAGAACCCGGCTCCACTTACTTTCAGATTAAACAAACGACGGACTTTAATATCAAGCGACTAGAGGTCTTAGACAAATTTATTGGGGGAAGCTTGTTGCGAAACAATCTGGCTAGGGCTATCGCATTTGAAGAAATTTTAACCTTTGAAAATCACGGGCAACACGAACGTTTTTTACAGTTTTATGCCACCGTAAACAGCTCCCCTGTTTACCTAGCAGAGGTATTGGATCTGCATAACGACATCAACCGAATGGAGCCTAAAAAAGCACTCCCAAAAGTATTGCTGCAAAACGCAGCTCGTGATACGGTCAATAGCGCTTCCCTCGCCAATGGCCAGAAAACCGTGTTTTACTTCTGGTCTCAAACGCAAATGAACCAGTACCGCACTAGCCTTGAACGAGTTGCTAAATTTAAAGTAAACTTCCCCAATATTCGATTTATAGGGATTTGTATTCAACCCTTTAATACCATGGTGGACGAAGTCCAAAATATTATGGAAGTCGACAAAGAAAATCAGTATGCTCTCGTTAATTTTGAAAATGCAAGTAAAGCCTGGGTACTGACCCTGCTTAATAAAGCCATTATCATCGACGGAAAAGGTAGGCTGATCGAGGGTTTTGGGAATTTTTCCGATACAAACTTTGAGTCGCTTCTAAAGGGTCTATAAGCTTAATTCCCTTTTTTATGATCTGCTAAAAACTTTGCTAAACCGATATCGGTAAGGGGATGGTTTAATAGTCCTTTGATCGCAGACAAGGGTCCAGTCATCACATCGGCACCAATTTTAGCACAGTTTACAATATGCATGGTATGGCGAACTGAAGCCGCTAAAATTTCCGTTTCATAAGCGTAGTTGTCATAGACCAAACGGATATCTTCAATCAGATCCAACCCATCGGTTGAGTTGTCGTCCAGTCGTCCGATAAAAGGAGAAACATAAGTTGCACCTGCTTTGGCAGCGAGTAGTGCTTGTCCTACTGAAAAGACAAGAGTACAATTGGTTTTGATGCCTGCATCTGAAAAGTA
>JAYPMN010000152.1:0-4621 GCA_038129925.1 Flavobacteriaceae bacterium | reverse complement strand
AGAGCTCTGCCTAGCCACTCGGCCACGATGCCATGGGTCAAAAGTACTAATTATTAATCGAATTTTACCCCCGATCGCTCGAGTTCTAATTCAACGGCGACTTCCTCAACATTTCCGCCTATAGGTGGGTTTTGTTTGGCCACTTTAACTCTTGCTATAGAAACTTCGAGGTGTTCTTTAAAAATTCTTTTAATGATTCGGTCAGCTACTTTTTCAAGTAATTTAGCGCGAACACCCATTTCTTCTTTTACAATTGCATGTAAGGAAACATAATCTACCGTATCGCCCAAGGCATCTGTGTTGGATGACTTTTCCAAGTTAGTGTGTACAACGACATTGACAACATAGTCGCTACCGATTTTTTCTTCTTCATCCATACAACCGTGAAAGGCGTAAAGACGGATGTTTTTTAAAAATATTTTTCCCATTGACAATGCAAATATAAAGACTGTTTTCACTTTTCTTCCCATATTTACATTCATTATCTTTACCACAAATAATTATCATGGAGCGATCCCTACATTTTATTGAGCATCTTGTTGAGGAAGACCTCAAAAACGGTTATTCAAAATCTGATTTACGTTTCCGTTTTCCGCCAGAACCAAATGGATATTTACACATCGGCCACGTCAAAGCGATCTGTATAAACTTCAATCTCGGTGAGCGGTACAATGCTCCTGTAAATTTGCGTTTTGACGACACCAAT
This sequence comes from Flavobacteriaceae bacterium, assembly GCA_038129925.1. GTDB lineage: Bacteria > Bacteroidota > Bacteroidia > Flavobacteriales > Flavobacteriaceae > MS024-2A. Next base: position 3,915 of record JAYPMN010000152.1, on the reverse strand, counting down.
CCCGCCAAAGAAGAGCAACAATATGTAGATGCCATAAAAGAAAATATCAAATGGCTGGGCTATCAGTGGGACGCTGAGTATTATGCATCAGATTATTTCGATCAATTATATTCATGGGCACTGCTTCTTATTGAAAAAAATCTAGCATATGTGGATTCTCAATCCTCAGAAGAGATTGCTCAGCAAAAGGGAACACCAACCCAAGCTGGAACCGACAGCCCATTTCGAAACCGTTCTATAGGAGAAAACAAGCAGCTTTTTGAGGAGATGAAAGCAGGGCAACACCCAGAAGGTGCCCATGTGCTCAGAGCAAAAATAGATATGGCATCATCGAATATGTTGCTGCGCGACCCCGTGATGTATAGAATCATGTATAAGACTCATCACAGAACAGCCGATGATTGGTGTATTTATCCGCTCTATGATTGGACACATGGTCAATCAGATTATGTTGAGCAAGTCTCACACTCTCTTTGTTCTTTGGAGTTTAAACCGCATAGGGATTTATACGACTGGTTTTTAGATGCTCTTAGCCCATTAGAGAAGCATCTAAGACCAAAACAGACTGAATTTGCAAGGATGAATTTGTCTTATACCGTTACCAGTAAACGAAAGCTTGCAAGCTTAATTGAAGAGGGATTTGTTTCGGGTTGGGACGATCCAAGAATGCCGACCATCGCAGGTTTAAGAAGACGGGGATATACCCCCCAGGCACTACGTAATTTTGTGGATGCTGCAGGGGTTGCAAAAAGAGACAATGTCATTGACATGTCCCTTTTAGAATACGCAGTTAGAGAGGATCTCAATCAAACAGCCCCCCGAGTTATGGCTGTGCTTAACCCGGTTAAACTTACTATTTCTAATTACCCAGAAGGGGAAACCGAACAATTAGAAGGAGAAATTAACCCAGAGCAACCAGAGCTAGGAACAAGAAACCTTCCTTTTTCCAAGCACTTATTTATCGAACAAGAAGATTTTAAGGAAGCGGCAAACCGCAAGTTTTTTAGGTTGACTTTGGGTAAGGAGGTTCGATTAAAAAATGCTTATATCATTAAAGGTGAGTCTGTAATCAAAGATGCATTAGGGAAGATAGTTGAAATAATATGTACGTACGATCCAAAAAGTAAAAGCGGCAGCGGCACAGAAGAAAGTCAACGTAAAGTGAAAGGGACTTTGCACTGGGTGAGTATTGATCATGCGATCCCTATTAAAGTTCGTCTCTACGACAGGCTTTTCCAAGAAGAAGCTCCTGATCAAGATAAAAACGTTGACTTTAAACAGCATTTAAACCCGAACTCCTTAAGTACTCAAAATGGTTTTGCAGAACCGAGCCTTCAATCAGCAAAAGCTGGAGAGCGGTTTCAATTCCAACGCCTAGGCTATTTTGTTGTTGACCCAGACAGCAGCAAAGAACAGATAATTTTCAATAAAACAGTAGGGCTGCGTGACAATTGGGCGAAAAGGGCTTAAGAGTCCGTTTCTGAATTTTTATTTTTTTTCTTGAGATTTTCTGCCTTCATAGCTTCACCGATTTGATTACTAGCCGTAAAGGAGGCAACCATATTATTTAGCATTTCACTACCGGCTTGGGGTGAATTTGGCAATAAAATTAAATTGCTGTTAGTTTCTTCTCCAATTGATTGTAGGGTGTCGTAGTGTTGGGTAACAACAATTAAGGCAGAAGCCTCTTGGGAATTAATTCCAACCCCGTTGAGCACATCTACAGACTCTTCAAGACCTCGAGCGATTTCTCTTCTTTGGTCGGCTATCCCCTGACCCTGAAGTCGCTTACTTTCTGCTTCAGCTTTTGCCTTTTCAACGATTAATATACGTTCAGCATCACCTTCATATTGGGCAGCAACCTTTTTACGTTCAGCAGCATTGATGCGGTTCATCGCAGCTTTTACTTCGCTGTCAGGGTCAATGTCTGTTACTAATGCTTTAATGATGTCGTAGCCGTAATTAATCATGGCATCATTTAATTCTCCTTTTACTGCATTGGCAATCTCGTCTTTCTTTTCAAATACATCATCCAGCTTCATTTTTGGAACTACTGCTCGCACTACGTCAAAGACATAAGAGGTAATCTGATCTTGTGGATAGTCTAATTTATAGAATGCATCATATACCTTTTCCTGAACCACTTTGTATTGAACGGAAACTTTAAGTTTTACAAACACATCGTCTTTAGTTTTTGTCTCGACGATAACATCCAATTGAAGAATTCTCAAACTAATTCTCCCAGATATTCTATCGATCAAAGGAATCTTAAAGTGCAGACCAGATTGTCGGATGGTTAGAAACCGACCAAATCTTTCAACAATGGCAGCAGTTTGTTGTTTTACTACAAAAAGCCCTGTCAATAAAATTAGAGCTAAAATACCGGCAATAATGTAAGGAGTCATAAGATTTAAGTTTTTGAGTTAAAATAGGAAATAGCTAAAGCAATCCGATTTAAAGTTACATCTTTCCCTAAAACGTTACAAATTTCAAATATGGCAGGCCCAGCAAGTTTACCCACCAAGGCGACCCGCAGCGACTGCATCATCACACCAGTATTAATTTCATGTTTTTTAGCCCAAGGCATTAAAGCTTCTTTTAAGTCGCTAAGATCGCTCACTTCTTTCACAATGTCAATCATACCCTTCATTACTTCCAAAGCCCCTTTGGAAAGCAGTTTTTCGACAATTTTTTGATCATAATTCTGAGGCTCTTGCATCCATTCAATTTCTTGTGCTAAATCATTCAGCGTAAACAAGCGTTCTTTCAATAGCTCCAACAAAACAAGGTGTTTTGATGAATCTACTCCCTGAAGTTGTTTCTTTATTAAATCGAAATGGTATATTTCTGATGCCTCCATTGCACTTAAATGCTGGTGATTTATCCATTTCGCTTTTTCGTAATCAAAGCGCGCTCCTCCTTTTTGAATTCCTTGGACACTAAAATTAGTTTCTAATTCTTTTAAACTAAAAACCTCTTGTTCAGTTCCACTGTTCCAGCCCAATAGCGCAAGATAATTGATAAAGCTCTCAGGTAAAAACCCGCTTTCCTTAAAGCCTACAGCCGTATCTCCCCAGCTTAAAGGAAATACTGGAAACCCTTCTTTGTCTCCATCTCTCTTGGATAGTTTTCCTTTTCCTGAAGGCTTTAAAATTAGGGGTAAGTGCATAAATTGTGGGGCGGTCCAATCAAAAGCACAATAGAGTAGTTGGTGAATTGGCAAAGAGGGAAGCCACTCTTCACCCCTTATGACTGTAGTTATCTTCATCAGATGATCATCTACCACATTAGCAAAGTGATAGGTTGGCATGCCGTCTGCCTTGAGGAGTATTTTATCGTCTAGTAAATTACTGTCCTGTTGAATTGTTCCTCTAATCTCATCGTAAACTGTAATGGTGTTTCCTGGATCTACTTTCAGCCTTACAACATAATCTCCTTTTAATCGAACATCTATTTCAGCTTTAGTCAGGGTTAAACTATTGTTGAATTGCATTCGGTTTTCAGCACCATACCTAAAGGTATTGCCTTTTATTTCAGCATTTTTTCTCGCTTCAGCTAAGGTTTCAGTATCATCAAAAGCATAATATGCCTTACCCTTAGCAATGAGCTCTTGTATATGCTCTTGGTAGATATCCTTCCGCTCACTTTGCCTGTAAGGACCGAAATCACCTCCATTTGCTGGTCCTTCATCAGGGACCATTCCAGCCCATTCCAGGGCATCTTGTATATAGGCCTCACTGCCTTCAACATAACGATTTTGGTCTGTATCTTCTATTCTGAGGATAAAGACCCCTTTATTTTTCTTGGCAAAAAGGTAGCTAAACAAGGCAGTTCTTACGCCTCCAATATGTAAAGGTCCCGTAGGACTAGGTGCAAACCGTACCCTTGTCTCCATTTTTTTCCTGCAAAGATAAC
>JAYPMN010000151.1:0-4622 GCA_038129925.1 Flavobacteriaceae bacterium | reverse complement strand
TGGATACTTTTTTACCGTCGTCCAACAGATAAACTTTGTCGAAAGAAACTTTTGCTCCTTCTTTTTCTGCTAAACGATGTACAAAAAGCTTTTGGTCTTGCACAACTTTAAATTGCTGCCCTGCTATTTCTACAATTGCGTACATTTTAGTTTGTTTTTATGGACGGCAAATATAGCGAATTTTAAAACAAAACAAACTTTTTCCTCCTTATTCCTTACCTAAAGAATACTTTCCAGGACCTGTAAAATAAAGCGTCAAAAATGCAATCAGGTATACAAAAGCTTTTTCTTTTCTTGAAAATGGATCACCTTCGTGCGCAAAAGCGAAGGCAACTAACATGGTCAATGTTGGTAAAATCGTAGCTAAGCGTGTTTTCCATCCTATGATAATTAAAATCGGAGCTATGAATTCACCAATGGCTGCTAGAATTAACGAAAAGGTCGGCCCAATTCCAATTGGATCGCCAAATTCAAAATTTCCTTGAATAACCTTTAGAAATTTTCCATAGCCGTGGGTCATCATCCCTACTGAGAAACCTACACGCAATAAGAGTAGACCGAAATTTATTGACACTTTTTTCATAATTAGGGAGGTTAAAGGTCAGATATATTCATTTTTACAAATAAAATTCTATAGTTTTGTTTATTCCTTCTTCAAAAGTGGTGGTGGATTTCCATCCCAATTTACTTTCTATTTTGGCAGTATCTATAGCATACCGATAATCGTGTCCTAGACGGTCGGTAACAAATTCGATGAGCGACAAAGAATCCCCCTTAGGTCGCTTCAGTTTTTCATCTACCACATCGATTAGAAAATGAACTAATTCAATATTCTTTTGTTCATTATTACCTCCTATGGCATAAGTCTCGCCCAAACTCCCTTGATGTAAAATTAAATCAATCGCTTGGGCATGGTCTTCAACATACAGCCAATCCCTAATATTCTCGCCTTTCCCATAGACTGGTAAAGACTTTTGCGCAATAATGTTTTTAATCATTAAAGGAATTAATTTTTCAGGGTGCTGTCCAGGGCCGTAATTGTTTGAGCAGTTAGATAATACAACTGGTAATCCGTAAGTGTGAAAATACGCTCGAACCAAATGATCTGAAGCTGCTTTAGAGGCAGAGTAAGGAGATCTTGGGTCATAAGCAGTAGTTTCTGTAAAATAGCCCTCTGAACCAAGGCTTCCAAAAACCTCATCGGTTGAAATATGGTAAAAACGTTGTTGCTTTGCGTTGTTTCCCCAATGCTGTCGGGCAGCTTCTAATAAATTCAGTGTTCCTTGAATATTGGTCTGAGCAAATGCAAAAGGATTTTTAATGGAATTGTCCACATGAGATTCTGCTGCCAAATGGATAACAGCATCAAAATTGTATTGTTTGAAGAGCGATTTTAGTCGGTCAAAATTATTGATGTCCTCATGGACAAAATTGTAATTCGACTGGTCTTTGCAATCATTTAATAAGGCTAAATTAGAAGCATAAGTCAGAGCGTCTAAATTGACAATTTGCGTATCTGGATAATTAGTGACCATTCTACGCACTACGTGCGAGCCTATAAATCCAGCGCCCCCGGTAATTAAAATAGATTTAAACTTATTCATTTTCTTGAATTTTATTGATACACTCTTCCAAAGCTGATTCCCACGGTCGAATATTCAAATATAAGGTGTTTTCGATACGCTGGGTGTTCAGAGCTGAATTGGATGGGCGTTTTGCCGCAGTAGGATACGCTGAACTTGGAATGAGTTTTACTTTACAATTTGAGCCGATCAATTGTGTTATTTTTCGTGTAAAATCAAACCAAGTTGTCCGAGGTCCTTGAGCAAAGTGATAGGTTTTGTTTTTAAATAAATCTGGATGTTCAAGACAAGATAACACTGCTCGTGCTAGATCAAGCCCATAAGTTGGTTTTCCGAATTGGTCATCAACCACTTTTAAAGCTGTGTTGGATTGACAGGTTTTAATTATCGTTTTGACAAAGTTTTTACCAAAAGGGCTGTATAGCCAAGAAACGCGAAAGTTAACACTTGGACAGTTCGCCTTTTCTAAATAAACTTCTCCTTCTCTTTTGCTTTGTCCATAAATGCTTAATGGGGTCGCTTTATCCTCCTCTAAATACTCCTCTTTTTTTATTCCGTCAAATACAAAATCAGTTGAAAAGTGAATCAATTTTAGATTTTTGGCTTCTGCAAATTGAACTAGGGTTCGAACCCCTTCGCTATTTATTTTACGAGCTTTATCGGCATCTGTTTCAGCCTTGTCAACCTGAGTATATGCCGCACAATTGATGATTCCTTCAAAAGGATCCTTTTTAAAATAATTTAAGAGTGTTTCTAGTTGGGTGATATCAACTTCAGACTGAGATGCAAATAAGAGTTGATGTTGAGGAAACTCATGTTGAATTGCACGAAAGCATTGCCCCAACTGACCCTCAGAACCGGTGACCAAAAAACTAGGCATACAAATCTTGTTTATAATCAAAGTGAGGAGCCTTGCTCAGGCTAGGATGCTTTTGGTCTTTTTCAGACCGTATCCATTCCGTTTTTGGGAGTTTCCAATTTATTCCTAAATCTGGGTCATCCGGAGCAATACTCCCCTCACTATTGGGCTGGTAGTAATTGTCCACCTTATACATAAAAATGGAATCTTCGCTTAGGGTAATATAGCCGTGAGCAAAGCCACGCGGAATAAAAAGTTGTAACTGATTTTCAGCACTCAATTCTTGAGTAAAATACCTACCAAAGGTTGATGATCCTTTACGGATATCCACTACAACGTCTAAAACTGTACCACGAAGAACACTAACCAATTTTGACTGACTAAAAGGAGGTAGTTGATAATGCAAACCCCTCAAGACCCCTTTTTTTGATGTGGTATAGTTGTCTTGGCAAAAGTCTATTTTTCTACCTATTAGTTTTTCAAAAGCCTTTTGTTTATAAGCTTCCAAAAAACTCCCACGAGTATCTTTATGCAACTCAGGCTTTAGGAGAAAAACTTCTTTAAAAAGAGTGGGAATAGCTGTCATCAAAAGTGTCCTGTTGTACTTAATTCTTAAATAATTGTTGAGGTAAATTTAATTAAATTTTTCAGCTCTTAGCTTTTACACACCCCCTAAATCCCCTCTTTATAGAGGGGACTTTTGTTGCCCTCCCCTTTAGCAAGAGGGGAAGATTTTACGAAGTAAAATCAGGGATGAGTAAACGTAAAATAAACTCAGAAGTCGTATCTAAACAAAAAAAGGAGTGATTAAATAATCAGTCAGGAATACCGTTCTAAGAGATAGTCCCCATAAGAGGTGCCCTGAAGGGTTTGAGCTTGATCTAGAAGTTGATCTTTGGAAATAGTTCCCTTTTGAAAAGCGATCTCTTCTAGACAGCCAACCTTGAGTCCCTGACGTTTCTCTATGGTTTCGATAAACTGACTGGCTTCCAATAATGATTCATGGGTCCCAGTATCCAACCATGCAAAGCCTTGTCCTAAGGTCTCAACTTGTAACTTTTGACTCTGAAGAAAATATTGGTTTACAGCTGTAATTTCTAATTCACCCCGTTCAGAGGGGTTAATGGATTTAGCAACCTCAACCACCTCGTTAGGATAGAAGTAAAGACCTACTACGGCTTGATTACTTTTGGGATTTTCAGGTTTTTCCTCTATCGAAAGTGCTGCTCCTTTATCATCAAATTCAATCACACCGTAACGTTGGGGGTCCTTGACCGTATAACCAAAAATAGTAGCTTTTACTCCTAGTTTAGTCCGCTCTACTACGCCTTCCAATTGTTTAGAAAAATCCAGACCATAAAAAATATTGTCCCCTAAAATTAAACAGACAGGGTCCTGTCCAATAAATTCTTCGCCCAATAAGAAGGCAGCTGCTAATCCATTGGGCTTGTACTGTATTTTAAATACAATTGTGATCCCCCACTTACTCCCATCACCTAATAAGCGTTGGTATTGTTCTATATCTTGAGGTGTACTGATGAGTAACACTTCCCGTATCCCTGCCAAAAGCAATACCGATAAGGGGTAATAGACCATAGGTTTGTCGTAAACAGGAAGTAACTGTTTAGACACTCCCAAAGTAACGGGAAACAATCGGGATCCTGTCCCACCGGCAAGGAGGAGTGCTTTCATTGTTCAGTTCCAGTTTTAAATTCAAAACCTCTGTTAACCCTTATAACCATTGGGTTTTTCTTGTTTTTTAACATAAAATAACGTAAATTATATACAGTTAACTCCTGTAATAAAGGAACACTAAAATATTTAAAGTTAAAAGGTAACATGAATAACATATGTTAGATTTTCCAAAAATAGAATTTCGTCTTTTATCTATTCAAAAGAGAAAGGTACGAATCTACATTTTTTTCCACGTATCGGTGAGAAAAAAATTCAAATCTCCTCTTCCTCTTTATATTAATCCTAGCTTTTGGGACACAAAAAAACAAGAGGTTATTTCAAGCTATAAGCTCTCAAAAAAGATCAATGAAAACCTTAAGATTATAAGAGATCAACTTGAAAAAAGAGAAGAAATTGAATATTTAAATGATAATAAATCATATAAATATATAGAAAAGGTATTATATAGTAAATACTTAATTGAAAATAGTTTAACAAGTAAAAGT
>JAYPMN010000150.1:0-4630 GCA_038129925.1 Flavobacteriaceae bacterium | reverse complement strand
GAAAACTGGTCTGAGACCTTACCCTATTAATCCAATCTTAAATGAAACTTGAACTAACTAAAGCATTGTGTTTTTTTGATTTAGAAACGACAGGAACTGCTATTTCAAAAGATAGAATCGTCGAAATGGCGGTTTTAAAACTATACCCAGATGGTACCAAAGAAACTAAGCAATGGAGGGTTAATCCGGAGCAGCCTATTCCTGAAGAAGCCTCAAATGTTCATGGGATTACTGATGAGATGGTAGCCGATGAACCTACCTTTAAAGTACGTTCTAAGGAGATTTACAGTTTTATTCAAGGGTGTGATTTAGCAGGTTATAATTCAGACCGTTTTGATATACCGCGTTTGGTAGAGGAGTAGTTAAGAGCTGAAATTCCCTTTGATTTCAAAAGTATAAAGACTGTAGATGTACAAACGATTTTCCATAAAATGGAGGCTCGTACGCTAGCAGCTGCATTAAAATTTTATTGTAGTAAAGAGCTTACTGATGCCCATACCGCTCAGGCAGATACCCAAGCAACTCACGATGTACTCTTGGCTCAATTGGATCGTTATGCAGATTTAGAACCCAACATAGATTTTTTAAATGCATTTAGTACAAGAAGAAAGACTGTTGATTTTGCAGGGTTTATCATCTATGATAAAAAAGGCGAGATTTGTTTTGGTTTTGGTAAGCATAAAGGCAAAAAAGTAACTGAGGTTTTGGCACAAGAACCGGGCTATTTTGGTTGGGTATTGAATGCTGACTTTCCTCGATACACCAAAAAAATACTGACGGAAATTAGACTTCAAGAATTGAACACCAAATCTTAAGCGTTTTGAAGATTATTTGTGTAGGACGAAATTATGCTGCCCATATTGAGGAGTTGGAAAATGAGCGACCTGATCATCCTGTATTATTTATAAAACCAGACACCAGCATACTTCAAAAAAAGCAGCCTTTTTTTATTCCCCACTTTACTAATGATGTGCATTATGAAGTAGAATTGATGGTAAAAATTGATCGAATCGGTAAGCATATTGAGTCTAAGTTTGCACCAAAATACTACAGTAGTATTGGCTTAGGGATAGATTTCACTGCCAGAACCATTCAAAAAGAATTAAAAGCAAAAGGTCTGCCTTGGGAAAAAGCAAAAGCTTTTGATGGGTCCGCATTGGTGGGAGAATGGTTTTCTAAACATGATTTCCGTGACCTAGATTCAGTTTCTTTTAAACTCGAGAAAAACGGACAAACTATTCAGAGTGGAAACAGTTCACAAATGCTTTGGAAAATAAATGAGTTGATCGCCTATTGCTCCCAGTTTTTTACTCTTAAAATTGGTGATATTATTTTTACAGGAACTCCAGCAGGTGTAGGTTCAGTAGCTGAAGGTGATTTGTTGGAGGGATATCTTGAATCTAGAGAAGCATTTTCTGTAAAAATTAAATAGTATGAAGGCTGAATTGATTACTATAGGAGATGAGATTTTAATTGGGCAAATAGTCAATACCAATGCAGTTTTTCTATCTAAGGCACTTAATAAAATTGGAATTGAGATTGTTCAAATCTCTAGTGTCTCAGACGAAAAAACTCACATTACACAGGCCTTAGATGCGTTTAAAAATAGAGCTGAAATAGCAATTATCACAGGGGGCTTAGGCCCCACCAAGGATGATATCACCAAGCATACGCTCTGTGATTATTTTGGCGACACCCTAGTACAAAATCAAGCCATTTTAGAGCATATTGAAGAAATATTTGCAAAATACGTTACGACCCCCATTAATGATCAAAATCGGCAGCAGGCACTTTTACCCTCCAAAGCCAAGATTTTAAAAAATCAGTATGGAACAGCTTCCGGAATGTGGTTTGAGGAAGGTGGAAAAGTGATCATTTCTTTACCAGGGGTGCCTTTTGAGATGAAGTCACTAATGACCAACAAAGTAATCCCAGCTCTACAAGATCATTTTGAAACCCCTTTTATACTTCACAAAACAGCCTTAACTTATGGCCTAGGAGAAAGCGCTATTGCAGAGCGGATTGCTACTTGGGAAGACTCCCTTCCTGAGCATATTAAACTAGCCTATCTTCCCAATTTGGGCAAAGTAAGACTGCGACTTTCAGGCAAATCCTTGGACGAAAAAAAATTAGAAACTGAAATCGATTCTGCATTTGATGAGGTGTTACCCCTCATTAAAGATATTTTTACTGGATTTGAAGAAAACAGTTCACTTGAAGAGCAAATACAATCAGCCTTCATTACCAAAAAAATGACTTTGGCCACAGCAGAGAGTTTTACCGGTGGGGAAATTGCTGCTCGATTGACAAAAATTCCTGGAGCTTCAGCTTATTTTAGAGGGAGTGCAGTCACCTATCATACACAGACTAAAATTGATCTTTTGGGTATTCCTGAGCAAATAATCAATAAACATAGCGTAGTGAGTCAGGAAGTTGCGGAGTTGATGGCATCGAATACTCGAGAGACGTTTGACAGTAGTGTCGCAATTGCTACCACCGGTAATGCAGGTCCGTCGAAAGGAGATTCGGATGCTGAGGTTGGAACGGTCTGGATAGCCATTGCTACAGAAAACGAGCTTATCAGCGAGCGATTTCTTTTTGGAAATCACCGAGAACGAGTTGTTCAAAAAGCAGTAAACAAAGCCTTGGAACTAGTTTTTAAACAATTGAAAATATAAAGTGTGTTTATTTTCAAAAAACATTTTTAATACTCTATAAAAAAAAGTAAATTTGCACCCACGTAAAAAAGACCATCATGTCCAAAGTTTGTGAAATAACTGGAAAAAGAGTAATGTTTGGAAACAACGTTTCGTTTTCATTGAACAGAACCAAACGCCGTTTTGATGCCAACATCATCAAAAAACGTTTTTTTATTCCTGAAGAAGGAAAATGGATCACGCTTAATGTTTCTACTTCAACATTGAAAACCATTAATAGAAAAGGGATTTCGGCTGTTTTAAAAGAAGCTAGAGCTAAAGGAACCTATAAAGGCTAAATCATGGCAAAAAAAGGAAACAGAGTACAAGTTATCTTAGAATGTACTGAGCACAAAGATTCAGGTCAACCTGGGACTTCGCGTTACATTACAACCAAAAACAAAAAAAATACGCCTGAGCGTTTAGAAGTAAAAAAATTCAACCCGATTTTGAAAAAAATGACGGTTCACAAAGAAATCAAGTAAGTCATGGCAAAGAAATCAGTAGCATCATTACAGACAGGGTCAAAACGTTTAACCAAAGCCATCAAAATGGTCAAGAAAGACGGGAGTAGTTCTTACAGTTTTGTAGAAACAATAATTTCTCCAGACATGGCTAGCAAATGGTTGGATAAGCAATAATTATTCTTCCATCTAAAATATAAAAGCTACTTTTAGGTAGCTTTTTTTATGCGTTTAATTTATGGGAAAACTCAGAGCTTTTTTTTCAAAACAAGATCAACAAAAACTAGAGGAGGGCTTAGCGAATACTAAAAAATCTTTTCTGTCCAAATTGGGGACGGCTCTAGTAGGAAAAACTAAGGTAGATGAAGACCTACTCGACGAACTAGAAGATGTCTTAATCCAGTCGGACGTTGGAGTAGTAACTACCATAAAAATCATAGAAGCCTTAGAAGCTAGAGTAGCAAAAGACAAATATTTAGGTAAAGAAGACTTGATGCGAATCATGCAAGATGAAATCATGAACCTATTGGTTTCACCTGATAGTGAAGAGACAACTGTTGAAGAGGAATTGGCTAAAAATCAACCTTATGTCGTTATGGTTGTTGGTGTCAATGGAGTGGGAAAAACTACTACAGTAGGAAAGTTGGCTCACCAATTTAAATCAAGTGGAAAAAAAGTGATGTTGGGTGCCGCAGATACCTTTAGAGCAGGCGCTATCGATCAACTTCAAATCTGGGCAGATCGTGTAGGCGTTCCCTTAGTTCGCCAGGAGATGGGAAGTGATCCGGCTTCTGTAGCCTTTGACACGTTACAGTCAGCAAAGGCACAAGCTTGTGATATTGTTTTTATAGACACCGCAGGACGTCTTCACAATAAAATTAATTTGATGAATGAACTTTCTAAGGTCAAACGTGTGATGGATAAAGTAGTTCCAGAAGCACCTCACGAGGTACTATTGGTTCTAGATGGCTCAACAGGTCAAAATGCCTTTGAACAAGCAAAACAATTTACTGCAGCAACCGAAGTGACTAGCCTTGCAATTACCAAGTTGGATGGAACTGCAAAAGGCGGGGTGCTCCTAGGTATTTCTGATCAATTCCAAATTCCCGTTAAATACATAGGGGTAGGAGAGGGTATAGAGGATTTGCAGCTATTTGATAAAAGTAATTTTATACAAACCCTCTTCAGTTAAAAATCAACTTATGAAATTACTTAGAGGTATTGCCATTTTCTTTTTAGCTTTAGGAGCCATCTATCTGGTTGGTCCGCAGGTTGAAACCCCCGTTTTTTCTAATAAAATTCCTTATGTACCCGCTGTATTGGACTCGCTTCAGCTTTGGGTTGAGGCTAAAGAGCAAGCAGTGGGCAATGTCCGTTTGGACAACGAATCAAAAATTATCTTTTATGACTCGATTCCTCAAAAAACAGCTTATAGCGTAGTTTACCTTCACGGTTTTACGGCCTCTGGTA
>JAYPMN010000149.1:0-4664 GCA_038129925.1 Flavobacteriaceae bacterium | reverse complement strand
TATTTTCCTAAAATCTCACCATCAGATGAGATGATTTGAGTAGCGAGGTTTGTTCTAGGGTTTTCCAATTGTTGAAGATTGGGCATAGGCCCATACCACTCTAAAGCTGCTCCACCAAAAAGGAGAAATAAGCCAACTATACCCATAAAATAGAGACGCCACATCCACCTAATGTAAACCTTATACGGTCCTTTCTTTATCTTTTTTCTTTTTGCCATAAATCCTATTCTTGTGCTTCTATACTTACCCCTACCGAAACAATTCCTTTTAGGGCTTTAACACCTAAAGGCTCGCCATTATTCCGCATTGCTTGAGATAGTTCTATCACCAGTGGCTTTTCAGAAGGTATCTCGACTCCCTCTTTCCACCATAGCTTACTTTCTTTTACCTCGGTAAAACCTTTCCCTAGCCAACTGCCGTCTGGTGCTGCCATAGCGTACTCTAAGGTATCTTGAAGCACAAATTCATTTCCTGCTTTTAACGTACAGATTAAAAAAATATTAGTAAATGCATAAGAATTGTCATTTCGTAAACGAATATAAAAGTTGTAAGGCTTTTCTTCAAAAGAGGAATCACTCAAATCGAATATATAGGGGGTTGAAGCCATTCCCTCATTGGAGATTGACTGATAAGCACTGTATCCTGAACCATTACTGCAAGCTCCAAGCCCAAGTAAAAGTACAATCATCAGGCTGTTTTTATGCTTTTTTCCTAGGACCATTGCGATAATTCTTTTTTCTTTTTCTCCTGAAAGACTGCTTTCTTTTAGGCTGATCAAAACGGGTTAAACTGTCTTCTACAACACCACTATCGAGGGTGTTGTTTTCTTTAATTCCAGCTTGCTCGGCGTATTCCTCTAATGAAGCAACGCTTGTTTTTGCTTTGTTTTTTTCAATGATGATCTGTACTGCCTCTACGCTAAGGTTGTGCCAAGTCATCCACTCATTTTTATAGGCATACCAAAGAACTCCTTTAAAAATATCCATCTTTTGAAATATTCCAATTCCTTTTTCAGTGTGTAATTTGACTTCTGGCTTTGGAAATTTTTTAATTTCCGATCGGTAGGCATCCAGCTCGTAATTCAAACAACATTTCAATCGTCCACACTGGCCTGATAATTTTTGAGGGTTTAGTGACAGTTGTTGGTATCGAGCCGCTCCTGATGAAACCGATCTAAAGTCGGTAAGCCAGGTAGAACAACACAACTCTCTCCCACATGATCCGATTCCTCCTAAACGAGAAGCCTCCAATCGCAATCCAATTTGGCGCATCTCGATTCGAATTGAAAAGGCTTGTGCCATGTCTTTAATGAGCTGCCGAAAATCAACTCGCTGGTCTGCGGTATAATAAAAAGTTGCTTTTTTTCCGTCCGCTTGATATTCAACATCTGAAATTTTCATTTCCAGGTCTAAAGCTATTGCCAGTTTTCGCGCTTCTACTTGAACTTGTAATTCTTTCTCCCTAAGCTCGTGCCACAGATTTATTTCGTGAGTATTTGCAAGGCGAAGTATACTTCCAATTTTCTCACTTTCCTCAGTAATTTTTTTTCTGTTCATCTGCATACGGACCAAAGGGCCAGCAAGAGTCACCCTGCCTAAATCGTATCCTCCATCCACCTTCGTAATGACTAAAGCCCCAGCTTGAAGGGTAAGCTCTTTTGGAAATCGAAAAAATTCTTTTCTGCTGTTTTTAAAACGAACTTCTACAAAAGGACAGACTTGCTGCCCCTCAGCAAGCTGCATGTTTTCTAACCAATCGAAGACGGTTAATTTATTACAACTGTTACTTCCACAAGTTCCATTACTTTTGCATCCCCGTGGGGTTCCATCACTTCCGTTAGTGCAATTGGAACAGCTCATCAATTGAATTTGATCTTAAAGATACAGGGATTTGAACGAATCATTAAATAATAAAATCTTAAATTATTGTTTAAATTTTAAGACCTTCGATCGCCCTTTTTTAAATATATTATTGCTGTTATGTGTGCCTTTTCTGAGTGCTCGTTGTTTTTCTAAAGGAAGTCCAATAATTTCTTTACAGGCCGATGAACAACATTGGTCCATCTTTTCTTGACAGGATTCACATTGAATAAACAAGAGGTGGCAGGCCTCATTAACACAATTCACATGGGTGTCACATAGAGCACCGCATTGATGGCATTGGGCGATGACCTCCTCTGAAATGCGTTCACCACGACGCTCGTCAAAAACAAAGTTTTTACCTACAAATTTATTTTCAATCCCTAGGGTTTTTACTTGACGGGCGTACTCTATAATTCCTCCCTCCAACTGATAGACTTTTTTAAAGCCTTTGTGTTTAAAATATGCACTCGCCTTTTCACACCGAATTCCCCCTGTACAATACATCAAAAGATTTTTGTCTTCTTTATGGTCAGATAAATCTTGCTCAATGATTGGAAGGGATTCTCTAAAGGTATCTACATCAGGGGTCACTGCTTTTTGAAAATGCCCGATTTCGCTTTCATAATGATTACGCATATCCACACAAATGGTATTTTCATCTTCCAACAAACTGTTGAATTCTAGGGCATTGACATGTTTACCTTTTTGAGTAACATCAAAACTACTGTCCTCCAAACCATCAGCTACGATTTTGTCTCTCACTTTAATTGTAAGTTTTAAAAAAGACTTATTGTCTTGCTCAACAGCTATATTTAGTCGGACATTTTCCAAAAAAGTAATGCTATCTATTTGAACTTTAAAAAGACCAAAGTTTTTTGCGGGAACAGAGAGTTGGGCGTTGATCCCTTCTTGAGCCACATATATCCGCCCTAATACATCCAGTTGGTACCAATGGATAAATAAATAATCCCGAAGGAATTGTGGATTTCCAATGCGAGCATATTGGTAAAAAGAGAGCGTAAGCCGGTCCTCACCAGCTTCTTCAATAAGCTGTGCGCGCTCATTCGCACTTAATTTGTTGTACAGTTGCATGCTATAAACGCTTAAGTGAACAACAAAGGTAGGAAAAATGGTTTTTTGTGAAGTGAATTAATGTGCACAATCTTAACTGGGTTAAAACAAATTTTCTTTTAAAATTGCAGTTCTAACAATTCTTCCCCTAAAAGATGCATACAAGGTCAATTTTTTTCTTTAAGCGACAAAGTATTAAAAATGACTTATAAACTTGATGAGCTAGACCAATCATTCCAATTAATCCTTTTGTCTTTAAAATTTCTACTGCGTATTAATTAAGTTCGTAAACTATAAAAGGGGGTTTGAGTTTATCAAATAATTTTCCAATTTCATTTTTAGATTAGTTTTTTGAAATGTATTCCATTACTTTATCATCCGAATTTAACTTTATAAATTCGTCCAAATCCCCATTTTCACAATTGCGAAAACCAAGCCTTTCTGATTTAAAGCAGATAGTTGTCTTTTTTCACATAAAAAAATTCAATAGAATCCCTATTGCCTATTTGACGAGCAAGGTCTAAGACTGAAAAAAGGATAAAGATTTATACCTTGGCACATTGAGTGGAGATTTGGTATGTTCTTCCTCCAAATTACAAAAAACAATTATTCAGGAAGGCGAAAACTAAGATAAACCTCGTCATCCTTTTGAAGTGATAAGGTTTTGCGTAGTATCGAGTAGCTGTTAATTTGGCTAAGTGCTTGAGTATATTCTTGTTCTCGAATCATTCTCTCTTGTTCACAGCCTTTTTCAGTAAATGCAATCTCCTCAAAACTTATACTACCTCCCCTAACACTGTATTTTCCTCCCCCTCCGTTACAGGCTGTTAAAATCTCAACAGTTCCATCGGCGGTAAAGATGATTCCTGTTCCTTCATCCAAAATCGAAGAACTTATCGCATTTTCTGTTCGTATGGATGTTAACTTCCAAACATTTACTAAATCTGAATTATCAGGGCGAATCAGACTAAGAACTAGCTCAGCTGAGGAATTGAATAATCTCGCTTTATTTCCTATCACCTTATAAGTCAGCGTTGCGCCGTCTAAAATTGTGGCTAACTCTCGCTCACGATCCTCTTCCGCTTCTGGGCAAGCAATTAAAGTAGTGGCAATCATCGAAAATATCAAGGTGTTTTCTTCTATACTAACTGCTCCAAAAAAGGTATTACATCCGGCAGAAATAGAAACGTTTTCTTCATCAAAAAACAATGTACCTCCTCCTTCAATATCCCAATCCCCTAATATCGTATCAGGATAAATAGCATCGTCCGCCAAACCCTTGACTGTACATCCAAAACCAAAAAGACCTACAAAAATAAATGGCATTAAAAAAAACAGGTTGCGCATCCTAATTGAGTTAACATTATGGTTGTTAAACCAAAAACTGTACCACTGAAGTCTTTTACATCCTAAAACTTTTGCAATCCCTTCTTTATTTTAAGTGGGCTTTTTTTGATCCCACTAATATCAGCTCTGTTTGACGTCCATTGACATATCGAAACCCTTCTGATCCATAAAATCCTGGCTCTTCAAGCATCACGCGAATGTCTTTTCCCCACTCTTCCAGATACACTTTTGCATTGAGCTCAATAGCATAGACAGTATTCTCGTATAAAGGATGATCGCCAGAGCCAGGCACGCCCTCTTGGGCATCCCACATCCCAAAAGTTGTCCCCGCTGAATGTCCAAACAAACCAAGGGGATGGGTATAAATTTGTGGGCGTAAGCCTG
>JAYPMN010000148.1:0-4686 GCA_038129925.1 Flavobacteriaceae bacterium | reverse complement strand
GTTGGCCGGGCTGTATCACATCCATAATTTCACTATCACACAATACCGCTGAAACAGGATATGTCCCTCCACTAATTGCTTTTCCTAGTATAAGTACATCAGGGCGTGTATAGGTTTCTGATTGTTGTTGACAATGTCCTTCGCAGCTACACGATCCGCATACGGCTAGTAAGGAACCTGTTCGACCAATTCCAGTTTGAATTTCGTCAGCCATCAGCAACACGTTAAATTCATTACAAAGTGCTTTAGCTTTTCTGATAAAGTCAGCGTCAGGGGTATATACTCCTGCTTCACCTTGAATGGGTTCGACTAAAAATCCTGCTACATGAGGATGGGTTTCCAAAACCGCTTCTAATGCATCTATATCATTGTAAGGAATCAAAATAAAACCTTTAGCATGTGGACCAAAATTAGTTTTTGAGCCAGGATCACTGGAGAAAGATATTATCGTAGAAGTTCGACCGTGAAAATTTTGAGAGCAAACAATGATCTCTGCTTTATTATCGGGAATTCCTTTAACTGTATAAGCCCATTTACGGGTGATTTTTATCGCAGCTTCCACAGCTTCAGCCCCTGTATTTGAGGGTAATAATCGTTCGTAATTAAAATAATCAGTAACATAATCCATGTAGGCTCCCAACTTATTGTTGTGAAAAGCTCTAGAGGTAAGTGTAAGTGTTTCAGCTTGCTTTTGTAAAGCATTTACTATTCTGGGGTGACAGTGTCCCTGATTTACCGCAGAGTAGGCAGAAAGAAAATCAAAATACTTTTTACCCTCAACGTCCCACAAGTAAACTCCCTCACCACGCTCTAATACTACTGGTATTGGATGGTAATCGTGTGCTCCATTAGCTAGCTCTAAATCTATAAAATGTAATGCTTTGGTGGTTGTTTCCATAGTTGAAATATTTTGAACTCCAATGGAGAATGGTGCTTGCATCAAAAGTAAGAAATATGATATTCAAAAACCCAATGGAAATGGTGATTTATTTTCCTAAGCCACCTACATTTGCAGCATGTCAAGAAAAAGAGTAAACAAGATAGAACAGGGATTAAAGGTAGTTGATATTAACGCCAAAGGCATGGGTGTCGCTAAGTCAAAGGAAGGTGCTGTCTATTTTATCAAAAATGTTGTTCCTGGCGATGTAGTAAACGTTCGTGCCTACAAGAAGCGAAGAGGTTATTTCGAAGCAGAGCCTCTTGAGTGGATTCAAACCTCAAGAGACCGAACCGACCCACCCTGTGAGCATTTTGGTGTATGTGGTGGTTGTAAATGGCAACACTTATCTTACGAAGCCCAACTTAACTTTAAAGAAAAAGGTGTGCTACACAACCTGCAGCATATCGGAAAAGTTCAAGCTCGTGAAGTAATTCCTATTCTTGGGGTGGATGATCCTTATTACTACCGAAATAAAATGGAATTTTCTTTTTCTAACAAACGTTGGTTAACTTCAGAAGAAATCGCAAAAGAAAATCAAATTGAACACAATGGCTTGGGCTTTCACAAGCCGCAAATGTGGGATAAAATCGTAGATGTTAATAAATGTCACCTTCAAGCTGATCCTTCCAACAAAATTCGAAATGCAATTAAAAAATTTGCCCTGAAAAATAAAATGGAGTTTTACGACAGTAGGGCGCAACAAGGCTTTTTACGAACACTAATGATCAGAAATACTTTAGCCGGGGAGGTCATGGTGCTCATTCAATTTTTTGAAGAGCGGAAAAACGAAATCGAGCTACTTTTGAATTATATTCGTGAACACTTCCCTCAAGTAAGTTCACTGCTCTACTGTGTTAATTCAAAGGGCAATGACAGTCTTTACGATCAAGAAATTCATTGTTTTAGTGGAAATAATTACATCACTGAATATTTGGGTGATTTACAGTTTCGAATTACCGCTAAGTCGTTTTATCAAACTAATCCCAAACAAGCAGAGCTTTTATATGCATTGGCAAAAGATTTCGCACAACTCAAGAAAGAAGATACAGTTTATGATTTGTACACAGGTACGGGTACCATTGCACTCAGCTTAGCAAGGGATTGTAAAAAAATTATAGGAGTAGAGTCTGTTGCTGAAGCCATCGGCGCAGCTAATAAAAATGCGCAACTAAACGGCATAAAAAACGCCGCCTTTGAAGTGGGTGATATGAAGGAGTGTTTTAACGATTCGTTTATTAGCCGACACGGCAAGCCCAATGTAGTTATTACGGATCCTCCTCGAGACGGCATGCATAAAGACGTTGTAGCCCAATTACTAAAAATTGCACCAAAACGAATTGTATATATCAGTTGTAATAGTGCCACCCAGGCAAGAGATTTAGAACTCATGAAAGAAAGCTACAACTTTATAAAAAGTCAAGCAGTCGATATGTTTCCGCAAACTCATCATGTAGAAAATGTTGTACTTTTACAATCTAAGACTACTGATGAACACGCTTAAAAATAAACTTCTTTTTGCTTTTGTCTGTTTTGTAATTTTTGCCGGATGTGAAAGAGATGACATCTGCCTTTCCACCGTTGAGGGTACACCCGATTTAGTCATTTTACTCTTAGATAAGGAAACAGGTACACGGCAAACCCCTTCTGGATTTAGTATTCGCCCTATTGGGACTGAAAAAGTATTAGGCCGAAATATTGGGGATTCTTTACCATTGCCCCTTCAAATCACAGAAGCGATAACTCAATTTGAATTTATTTTAAATGCGGGTAGTGAAAACGAGAATATCGATACACTTCAAATCAATTACCAACGTCAAGATCAATTCATCAACGGAGCTTGTGGATTTCGAGCCAATTTTATACTAGATGAAATGCCTATTTTTTTGTTGAATTCTGGAGATGATTGGATTAAAGGAGCTGTAATTTTAAAAGACACAATTTCAGATGAAACTGCTGCGCACTTGGGTATTTTACATTAGTCTCTTTACTGGATCACTTTCAGTTTGTGGACAAGAGGTAGCGGTTGCTGATTCTCTTCAAATCAAAGTATTAGACAGTTTAGATATCAAGCAAAAAATCCCCTTAAGTTTACGATTTGGTGTAGACTTGTACCGTGTTATTCGATCACAAGCTACTGATAATTATCAAGGTTTCGAAGCGGTAGCTGACTTGCAAATCCGTAAGAATTTATTTTTGGCTGCAGAAGTTGGCAATGAAGAAATCACCAAGCAGTTCGAACAAGTCAACTTTACGACTAAAGGAACCTATTACAAAGTTGGGTTTGACTTAAATATGTATGACAATTGGGAAGGGATGGACAATCATGTTATACTCGGTCTTCGCTTGGCATCAAGTAGACATAGCCAATTCCTAAACTCGTACACCCTACTAGATCGAGCTCCATTTTGGCAAGAACCTGAAACAGAAATTACTTCTGGCTTTGCAAGTGGAGAACGTCCAGATTTAAACGCCTTTTGGGTGGAAATCATCACTGGATTTAAAGTACAACTCTTCAGTAACGTCTATCTGGGATTAAGCTTAAGACTTAATCGTCTGATTAGTGATACAGTACCAGAGAATTTTGACAACATCCATATTCCTGGATTTAATAAAAAAACAGAGGACAATAAATTTGGTGCTAGTTTTAACTATACCCTCACTTATAGAATTCCTTTTCTGTTTAAAAAATAATTAGTCCTTTATAAGTTTATGTACTCGCTTTGTTCCCTCATAAATAGGGTAAAACATTAATCTCGATTCTAACTTACCGTTAAAAAGTTTGATTTTTCTACTTGGCCGAAGACCAACGCATTTTAGTGCTTCCATATTAGAACTGATCAGCCAAGCTTGAGTATTAGGAAAACTTTGCTTAAAGGCGTCCCCTATTCCTTGATAAAGCGCGTTGATATCACCGTCCAAACGCTCTCCATAGGGCGGATTGGTGAGCAGATGTAATGGACCTAAAGTTTCTTTATCAATTTGAAAGAAATCCTTTTTCTCTAAAGTTATAAATTCACTCAAATTAGCATTTTCAACATTGATAGTAGCTTTTTCAATCGCTGAAGGAGCTTTGTCTGACCCTTTAATTTGAATTCCAGGATTCTTAATTCTTTTTAGTTGACTTTCTTGAATTTTTTCAAATAAATCAGCATCCCAATCGGTCCACTTTTCAAAGGCAAATTGTTTTCTGTTGATGTTGGCAGGGATATTAGAGGCAAACATAGCGGCTTCAATTACTATCGTTCCACTACCACACATTGGGTCCAAAAAATCAGTATTCCCTTTCCAACCCGAAAGCTGAATCAATCCAGCAGCTAGAACCTCATTGAGCGGTGCTATATTTGTTGCAGTACGATACCCCCTGTGGTGAAGTGAAGCTCCTGAACTGTCTAAGGAAATAGTACAAAAATCTTCTTGTATGTGCAGGTTGATTCTTAGGTCAGGGCGGTTCAAATCAACGCTTGGACGTTCACTATACCGATCTCTAAATTGATCTACCAAACCGTCTTTAGCTTTTTGAGAAGCAAATTTAGAATGGGTAAATAGCGTACCGTGTACCACACTGTCAATGACAAATTTAGAATCCACATCCAAGAAATCCTCCCAAGGAAAATCGTAAAACAATTGGTATAAAGCATCCTCGTCTTGAACCCTAGCTGTGTGGATGGGTTTCAAAATTTTTAAAGCAGTGCGCAAACAAAGGTTGGCTTTGTACAAAAAACCCAAATCTCCTACAAAAGAAACCA
>JAYPMN010000147.1:0-4701 GCA_038129925.1 Flavobacteriaceae bacterium | reverse complement strand
CTTCCAGGTGGGAGTTCGTCAATAACTGATAAATCCAGATCGCCATAAACACTCATGGCAAGTGTTCGTGGAATGGGTGTTGCAGTCATTACCAACACATGTGGAGGCATTTTATTTTTTTGCCAAAGTTTGGCGCGTTGGGCAACACCAAAGCGGTGCTGTTCATCTATGATTGCCAAGCCCAGTTGTTTAAACTGAACCGTATCTTCAAACACGGCATGAGTACCAATTAAAATATTCAATTCACCATTTTGAAGCCCGTGATGGATGGATTCTCGCTCTTTTTTGAGGGTACTCCCCGTCAATAGTGCAACAGTTAAGTTTATTTTTTTTAACTGAGCAGACAATGATTGGAAATGCTGTTGAGCTAAAATCTCAGTTGGGGCAACAAGACAAGCCTGATAATTATTGTCTATCGCAATAAGCATAAGAAGCAAAGCGACAATGGTTTTACCTGAGCCTACATCCCCTTGTAATAAGCGATTCATTTGTCTACCTGTACCCATATCTAGACGTATTTCTTTGATTACTCGCTTTTGAGCTTCGGTCAGTTCAAAAGCAAGATGGTCCGTAAAGAAATTGTTAAAATTTAATCCTACCTTTTCAAAAATATGCCCTTTGATTTTTTGTTTGTGCTGTACGTTTTTGAGAACCAGTTGCATTTGCATATAGAAGAATTCTTCAAATTTTAATCGCATCTGTGCACGTGTAAGCTGGTGCTGGTCGTAAGGGAAGTGAATTTGTCGCAGTGCTTGATTCTTTGAGATCAGTTTATACTGATTTAACAAAGTCTTTGGTAAGGTTTCTGAAAATGCCTGACTCTGAGTTTGCAGTAATTGTACTACCATTTTTTGAATCACCTTTTGAGAAATCCCTTTATTGATTAATTTTTCTGAGGAGGGATAAATGGGGTATAATGAAATTTTTAGATTTTTTTGAAAATTCTGTTCCAGTTCCAGTTCGGGGTGTGGCATGCTTACTTTTCCTTTAAACCAATTTAAACGCCCAAAAATGACATAGTCTTCATTAATTTTAAGCTGGTCTCGAATCCATTGATGACCTCGGAACCACACCAATTCCATTTGCCCTGAATGGTCTTTAAATGTAGCGACCATACGTTTTCCTCTTTTTTGCTGAACAAAGGATATGGCAGTAATTCTCCCTTTGATTTGAATTTCTGCATTGTTTTGAGGAAGTTCATTGATGGGGTAGAAGCGACTTCTGTCGATATAGCGGTTCGGAAAAAAATGCAAAAGGTCTTCGTAAGTTCTCAATTGAAATTCTTCCTTTAGCAAACGCGCACGCTCAGGGCCTACTCCCTTTAAATAAACTAGTGCGGTTTGCATTGCATCCATATTATTTCTTAATTTAAGGTAGTTTAGTCAATGTGTAAATTTAATTAGTAAACCCGAATATTAGGACATGCGTGCATTGGTTATTTCAGGAGGAGAAAGCAAACGAGCCTTTGCCGGAGGAATCACACATTATTTATTGGAAGAAGAAAATCAGTCCTATGATTTGTTTTTAGGCACTTCGACTGGAAGCTTGCTCATTTCTCACCTCGCTTTGGGAAAAGTAGAAACCATAAAAGAAGCATTTATCTAAGTCAATCAATCCAGCATCTTTAGTAATAACTCTTTTTTAGTGGTTCACAAAAACAGGGTTGAGCGGATTAAGTGCAGCACAAGAAAAAGAGAGACTTAAAAGGAATGATGACTTAATTTTTCGGGTTATAAAAACATTGCACCAATTAAATTAAAACTTATTTTAATGCAATCAGGTCTTTTAACTTTTCTTTAAAAAAGAAAAAAATCCATTCTTTAGAGGAATGGATTTTGATAAAAATTTGTAATGTATTATTTTGACTTTAAAAAGTCTACAGCTAGATTGGACAAGGCTTTTACTCCGAGTTTCATACTGGCATCGTCTACGATAAAAGAAGGCGTGTGGTGGGAGGGTGCTTCACTTTCCTTCATGTCTAGGGGAGTGCCTCCTAAGAAAAAGAATAGTCCTGGAACTTCATTTTGGAAGTACGAAAAATCTTCTGCCCCTGTTATCGCGTTAATTTCGTAAACATTTTCCTTTCCAGCCACCCGCTCTAAGGTCGGGATCATTTTTTCGGTGAGGGCTTCATTGTTAAAAGTAATATCAGCACCATCTTGAATGTCTACGGTAGCTTCAGCGCGATAGGCTTGAGCAATGGCAGGAACCATTTCTTGCATTCGTAAACGAATCAATTCTTTCATGTCTCTATTCAGTGTTCTAATAGTTCCAATCATCTCTAAGCTTTCCGGGATGATATTAAAACGAATACCAGAATGTATTGACCCTACAGAGATAACTGCTCCTTCTTCCGTCAGTTCAGACTCCCTACTGATAAGGGTTTGAAGCCCATTGATAATTTGCGCGCTAGTGACGATAGGATCCACACTTTGCCACGGGGTTGAACCATGTGCTTGTTTTCCCTTAACCTTAATGACAAAACGCTGGGAGGCAGCCATCATCCCTCCCGGTTTATAAGTGATTTTCCCAACATGAGTTCCTGAATTGATGTGCAATCCAAAAATGGCGTCCACCTTGGGGTTCTCAAGCACTCCTTCTTTTACCATTAACTTGGCTCCACCTTCTTCTC
Source organism: Flavobacteriaceae bacterium (assembly GCA_038129925.1). Taxonomy (GTDB): domain Bacteria; phylum Bacteroidota; class Bacteroidia; order Flavobacteriales; family Flavobacteriaceae; genus MS024-2A. The sequence continues at coordinate 2,069 of JAYPMN010000147.1, read as the reverse complement.
CTTGAGGCGGTCCTTCCTCAGCCGGTTGGAAGATAAACTTAACCGTTCCTGGAAAATTTCTGTTTTTGGATAATACCTCTGCTACCCCCATCAATATTGCTACATGGGTATCGTGACCACAGGCATGCATTACTCCGGTTTCTTGACCGTTAAAAACTGAGGTAACTTCTGATTTATAGGGGAGGTCATTTCGTTCGACGACAGGTAGCGCATCCATATCAGCTCTCAAGGCAACAACTTTCCCCCCTTTTTTTCCTTTTAATATTCCGACTACCCCAGTATGTGCAACACCCGTTTGAACATCTATCCCTAGTGATTTGAGGTGAGTTGCTACATATTCCGATGTCTTAAATTCGCGATTTGATAACTCTGGATTTTGATGGATATGGTGACGCCATTTGATGACTTTTGATTCAACCTGATCGATTTCGTCGGGATTTATTTGTGAATGGAGAAGTAAACTGCTTACTAAAAAGCCGAGGACTAAAAATAGATATGTTGTTTTCAAGATGTTTTTTTTCTAAATATAGATGTTTATAATTAATTTGTGATTTCGAAGCAGAAAAATAGTTATTCCCTACTTTTAGAACTTCTATGAAAAACATTCCTAAAGCCTATTTAGATTCTTTAAACGAAGCCCAAAAGGCCCCTGTGCTTCATAGGGATGGACCTTTAATTGTGATTGCAGGCGCAGGCTCGGGAAAAACCAGAGTGTTGACATATCGTATCGCTCACCTCATGGCATCTGGAGTGGATTCTTTTTCAATTTTAGCCTTGACATTTACCAATAAGGCAGCACGCGAAATGAAGCAAAGAATTGCGGATTTGGTAGGTGAAAGTGAAGCAAAAAACTTGTGGATGGGAACATTTCACTCTGTATTTGCCCGAATCTTAAGACATGAAGCCGATAAGCTAGGCTTTCCCCCAAACTTTACAATTTACGATACTCAGGATTCTGACCGTCTGATTTCTTCCATTATCAAGGAAATGGGGCTGGATAAGGACATTTATAAGTACAAACAAATTCGCAGTCGAATCTCAGCCTTTAAAAATAGTTTAATCACAGTCAAATCCTATTTTAACGACTACGATCTTCAAGAAGCAGACTCTATGTCCAAGAGACCCGAAATGGGATCAATCTACAAAGAGTATGTTGATCGTTGTTTTAAGGCAGGTGCCATGGATTTTGATGATTTACTATTGCGAACTAATGAGCTTTTAAACCGCCATCCTGACGTATTGGCAAAATACCAGGACCGTTTTCGATACATTTTAGTAGATGAGTATCAAGATACTAACCATTCCCAGTATTTAATTGTAAGGGCATTGTCTGACCGCTATCAGAACATCTGTGTGGTTGGAGATGATGCTCAAAGTATTTATGCGTTTAGAGGGGCAAATATCAACAATATACTCAATTTTCAAAAGGATTATGACGATGTTGCACTTTACCGCCTTGAGCAAAACTACCGTTCTACTAAAACTATTGTAAGCGCTGCAAATTCCATTATCAGTCACAATAAAACCAAAATTGATAAGGTCGTCTGGACGTCCAATACTGAAGGTGCTCCAATACAATTAAATCGATTGACCACAGATGCAGAGGAAGGTCGGCACGTAGCCTCAAGTATTTTTGAGTTTAAGATGCAGGAGCAACGTAAAAATGCCGATTTTGCGATTTTATATCGAACCAACGCGCAGTCTAGAGCGATGGAAGACGCCTTGCGTAAAAGGGATATCCCTTATCGTATTTATGGGGGTTTATCTTTTTATCAGCGTAAAGAAATCAAGGATGTCCTGGCTTATTTACGACTTATTGTCAATCCTAAAGACGAGGAGAGTCTTAAAAGAATAATCAATTATCCAGCTCGGGGAATAGGACAAACGACAGTTGATAAAATAGTGGTTGGCGCAAAGTTTCACGGACTTTCCCTGTTTGAAACAGTTAGTAGGGCTAAAGAATTGGCGATTCCCGTTAATGGAGGAACACTGACAAAGCTGTCTAATTTCACAACCCTTATCCAGCGCTTTCAAATTGAAAATGAAGGTTTAAATGCCTTTGAAATTGC
>JAYPMN010000146.1:0-4732 GCA_038129925.1 Flavobacteriaceae bacterium | reverse complement strand
CTTCAACACACCAAAAGCATCCCGATGCAAAGTAAGCTTTTTTATAACCGTCTTGAACCTCAGCTTGAGGTTTCCACACAGCATCGCTGTTATCCACAGGTGGAGTGCTGGAAATACAGGTTTGAAGACTTAAGACCAAGGCAATTACAGTAAGCGTTTTCATAGTTATTTATCTAGAACACAAAGATACTATAATCAAATTGACTAGGACTAGGAGAAAAGCGTATTCACTTTTCTTTAATTGATAATAAGTGTATATCAGAACTAGGTTCCGATATATCATCTTTATCATTTTTTGTTTTATTTGTTTGTAATATGTTGTTTATCGGCTTTTTAATTTTCTAAAATGTGATCAATAGGACTCTTAATACGTTTTAATATTCGGTGAGAAATACGAGTATGCCCTTGTAGTTTTCGTAGTATTATATTCTAATAACGCTTGTGTAAAACCGATATCGGTACCAGGTAGAGCTGTGGGTAAACTAAAATCTACTGCGTTACACTGTTTATGTAAAATGGGATTGAGCCGGTGGCTTTTCATTTTTATGGATTTAGTGGTTAGAAATATTTAAACTAAAAAATAATTCGTGATTAGCAAAACACCGAATAAAGTGTTTTATTTATCTACCGTGGTTATGCCAAGTTTAGTTGTAAAGAAAAATTTTATCGCTACTTTCCAGCGCTAGCGGTTGTAATAATACGAGTTGTTTGATTTTAAAAACTAAAAAAATCCGCACTGAGGCGGGTTTAGCGTTGTCAAAAGTCGTTTTTATCCTAGGATTTGAGCAACCAAATAGTCACCAACTTCTGAGGTGGAATTTCCTTTTTGACCGTTTTCTTTTAAATCTTCAGTAACGATACCTTCAGCAAGAGAGGTATCAACAACCTTACGGATAAGGGCGCCTTCTTCAGTCAAACCAAAACTCATTTCAAACATCATCGCGGCAGACAATACAGTTGCAAGTGGATTGGCAATTCCCATGCCTGTAGCCTGAGGAAAAGAGCCGTGTATGGGTTCGTAAAGTGCATTTTCTGTACCTACAGAAGCAGAGGGCATCAATCCCATAGAACCAGAGATTACAGAAGCTTCATCGGTTAATATGTCTCCAAAAAGGTTTTCAGTAATCAAAATATCATAGCTGTTTGGCCATTGCACTAAACGCATGGCTACTGCATCTACAAATTCATAACTGACTTCTACCTCAGGGTATTCTTTTTCCATGGCTTGAACGGTTTCTCTCCACAGTCGAGAGCTTTCCAAGACATTGGCTTTATCCACACAACAGAGTTTTTTGGATCGGGTCATCGCGAGTTCAAAGCCTTTTTTAGCCAAACGCTGAATTTCTTCACGTTTGTAAGTACATGTATCAAAAGCGGTATTTCCATCATTGAGTCTTCCGCGTTTTCCAAAGTATATCCCCCCAGTGAGTTCTCTTAAAAAGACCAAGTCAGTTCCTTCAATGCGTTCTTGCTTTAAGGGGGACTTGTCAAGTAGGGAAGGAAAAGTAAAAGTTGGTCGGACATTGGCAAAGAGTCCAAGTTGTTGACGCATTTTTAATAAACCTTGTTCGGGTCGGATTTTTGCTGAGGGGTCGTTATCAAATCTGGGATGTCCAATTGCTCCAAAAAGCACAGCATCAGCAGCCAGGCAGACCTGATGTGTTTCTTCAGGATAAGGATCGCCAACCGCATCGATAGCTGCTGCTCCTGTTAGGGCGGGTGTCCAAGTGATGGAGTGATTAAATTTTGTTGCGATGGCATCGGATACTTTAACAGCTTGTTCGATGACTTCTGGTCCTATACCGTCTCCAGCTAAAAGGGCAATTTTTAAATTCATTGATTTTTATTTTATATGATATTGAGCATTTTTTCTGTCGCTTTTATTGCCGATACAGTTTGGTCTGAATCCAAGCCTCGCGTGGTAAATTCTTTATTTTTTAATCTCCAAGTAATGGTAGTTTCACAAAGTGCATCTGAATTACTTCCAGGGGGGATCCGCACTGCATAATCAATCAAGTTGGGTAACTTCAGTTTTTGCTTGTTGTATATCTTGTGAAGTGCATTCCAAAAAGCATCGTATTGACCATCTCCTGAAGCATTTTCTTCAAAGGCCTTTCCATTTATTTCAATAGCAACACTGGTGGTAGGATTCAGCCCTTTTGAATGGGTTAGAACATAGGATTGAATCTTTACCTTATCGGGCAGGTTGTTGCCCAAAACATCTGAAATGATAAAGGGTAAATCTTCTGCAGTTACGCGCTCTTTTTTATCTCCCAACTCAATAATTCGTGCCGTCACTTTTTTTAATTCATCTTCATTTAGGGTGAGTCCCAGTTGCTGAAGATTTTTTTGAATATTAGCTTTACCTGAGGTTTTTCCCAAGGCATATTTTCGTTTTCGACCAAAACGCTCAGGAAGCAATTGATTGAAATAAAGATTTTTTTTGTTGTCGCCATCGGCATGTATCCCTGCAGTTTGGGTAAAGACATTTTCACCTACTATGGGTTTGTTTGCCGGAATACGAAATCCGGTAAACGTGGCTACCAACTTACTTACCTGATGTAAGGCATTTTCATTTATATTGATTGTTGTATCAGGGAGAAAGTCGTTGATCACTGCCACTACACTGGCTAAGGGTGCATTTCCTGCGCGTTCCCCCATACCATTAATCGTGAGGTGTAAACCGTTGACCCCAGCTTTGACAGCTTCCATGGCATTGGCTACGCTTAAATCGTAATCGTTATGTCCGTGAAAATCAAATCGAATATTGGGATAGCGTTTGATGATTTTATTGAGGTATTCTGCTGTTTTCTCAGGGGTTAAGACACCTAGAGTATCCGGAAGTAGTACACGCTCAATGGGTTGGGTGGCTAAAAAGTCAAGGTATTCAAAGACATAGTCCTCTGAATTTTGCATTCCATTACTCCAATCTTCTAAATAAATATTGGTTTTAAAGCCTTCTTTTTCAGCTGCCTTGATGCTGGTGCTGATGTTTTTAAAATGTTGCTTAGGGGTTTTTTTCAGCTGATGTTTCAGATGGTTCATGGAACCTTTGGTCAGTAGATTTTGAACCTGGGCTCCTGCCTCCTTCATCCATTGGATGGATACGCCATTATCTACAAAAGTGAGCACTTCTATGGCTTCGATTAGCCCCTGACTCGATGCCCATGAAGTTATTTCTTTGACTGCATTAAACTCACCGTCTGACACTCTCGCTGATGCAATCTCGATACGATCTGCTTTTAACTCTTTTAATAAGAGTTTAGCAAGGGTTAATTTCTCTAAAGAAGTAAACGAAACTCCTGAGGTCTGTTCACCATCCCTAAGAGTAGTATCCATGATTTCGAGAGTTCTTCTCATGTTTGGGAATGCTTATAGAGGTGTATTGGCTGCAAAGTTTTGAATTTCAGTTTTGATATTGTTTAAATAGTCAATATCGTCATAGCCATTGAGCATGTTTTCTTTTTTGTAGCTATTGATTTCAAAACTTTCAGAACCCATTTCTGCGCCTAAACTTATTTTTTGACTGGGTAAATCTACGGTTAAACTGGTTGTAGGGTCGTTTTCAATAGCTTCAAATATTTGAGCGAGAAAGCCTGCTGACACTTGGACGGGTAAAACCCCTATATTTAGGCAATTATTTCTAAATATATCTGCAAAAAAACTGGAGACAACACACCTGAATCCGTAGTCATAAATAGCCCATGCGGCGTGCTCTCGGGAAGAGCCAGAACCAAAGTTATGACCTCCAACCAATATCTTGCCTGAGTAGGTTGAATCGTTAAGTACAAAATCTGCTTTCGGAGTATCATCTTGATTAAATCTCCAATCGCGGAATAGATTATCTCCAAAACCTTTTCTTTCAGTGGCTTTAAGAAAACGAGCTGGGATAATTTGATCCGTATCTACATTTTCAATCGGAAGGGGTACGGCTCTAGAGCTTAGTATGTTAAATGAATCGTATGCCATGTTTATTAGATTAAAGTTCTGGGATCAGTGATCTTACCTGTAATGGCTGCAGCTGCAGCGACTAATGGACTTGCTAGTAGTGTTCGCGCTCCAGGTCCTTGACGTCCTTCAAAATTTCTATTGGAAGTACTCACTGCGTATTTTCCCGCGGGAATTTTGTCGTCATTCATTGCTAAACATGCGGAACAGCCAGGCTCTCTAAGTTTGAACTCAGCTGCTTCAAAAACGTCTAAAAGGCCTTCTTCCTTGATGGCGTTCAATACTTTATGTGATCCAGGGACCAACCAAGCCGTGACGTTTTCCGCTCGTTTATGCCCTTTCACTATACTGGCAAAAGCCCTAAAGTCTTCTATTCTTCCGTTGGTACAACTTCCAATAAACACATAATCGACGGGTTTGCCCACCATTTGTTCACCTTCTTTATATCCCATATACTCCAAAGATTTCTCGTAGGTGGCTTTACCGCCCTCAACTTCCGAAGCGTAAGGAATGGCTTTAGTAATGCTCATGCCCATACCAGGATTAGTACCGAAGGTAATCATCGGATCAATTTCAGCACCGTCGTAGCTCAGTTCCTTGTCAAATACAGCACCTTCGTCCGTGTAGAGCGTTTTCCAATAGGCCATGGCCTTATCCCAATCGGCTCCTTTAGGTGTAAATTCTCGACCTTTGATATAGTCAAATGTTTTTTCATCTGGTGCAATCATACCACCACGAGCTCCCATTTCGATACTGAGGTTACAAACGGTCATTCGACCTTCCA
>JAYPMN010000145.1:0-4746 GCA_038129925.1 Flavobacteriaceae bacterium | reverse complement strand
GTAAACGGTAAAGTTGATTTTCTTGAAGGATTGAAAGAGAACGTTATTGTGGGACATAAGATTCCTGCAGGTACTGGTCTTAGAAATTACAATGAGATCATTGTAGGTTCAAAAGAAGAGTATAGGAGTCTCTTGATTGATAAAGAAGAAGAAATAAGTTTCTAAAAAATGAGTGATAAAAAAGACCCCAAAGAAAAGCAATTGAATATTGCTATAGACGAACATGTTGCTGATGGTGTATATTCTAACTTAGTCATTATCAATCATTCCACATCGGAATTTATCGTCGACTTTATTACCGTAATGCCCGGTGCTCCTAAAGCTCGTGTTAAGTCTCGAGTGATTTTGACACCGGAACACGCCAAACGCTTTCAAAAAGCCTTAGCTGAAAATATCCAGCGCTTTGAGAATGTCAATGGAACGATAGAAACGAATGAGTCACCACCAATTCCATTAAATTTTGGTCCCACTGGTGAAGCTTAAAAACAAACCCTCCTTTTATGGAGGTTTTTTTAATTTTATACAAATACCAATCTTTGATATTTAGCGCCTTGTAGATTTTGTTTAAAACTCTGAAGTAAAGTGGAATTCTAGCTCCTTGTATTGGTTTTGAGCCATTTGAAGAGAAAAGGCTGAGTCCGCAAGGAAAACAAGTTGTCCGCTTTTATCTTGAGCGAGAAACTTTTGTTTAATACGACGAAATTCTTCAAAAGTATCACTTTTTTCATCTCCTTCAATCCAACAAGCTTTGTGAACGTTTAAATTTTCATAAGTACATTTGGCTCCGTATTCGTGGAGAAGTCGGTATTGAATGACTTCAAATTGCAAGGCACCTACAGTTCCAATGACTTTCCTGCCGTTGAGGTTGAGAGTAAATAACTGCGCAACTCCTTCGTCCATGAGTTGATCGATTCCTTTTGAGAGCTGCTTGGCTTTCATAGGATCATTATTATTGATATAGCGAAAGTGTTCAGGGGAAAAGTTAGGAATACCCTTAAAGTGAAGTAGTTCGCCACCGGTCAATGTATCACCAATTTTAAAATTTCCGGTATCGTGAAGACCTACAATATCTCCTGGATATGAGATATCTACAATTTCTTTTCGTTCCGCAAAGAAGGTATTTGGAGAAGAGAATTTTAATTTTTTGTTGAGCCTAACATGCAGGTAAGGGCTGTTGCGTTGGAAGGTGCCTGAAACTACTTTAATAAACGCCAGACGATCGCGGTGGTTGGGATCCATATTGGCGTGAATTTTAAAGACAAAACCACTAAACTTATCCTCGTGGGGTTCTATTAGCCTTTCTTCAGAGGCTTTGGACAGTGGTTCTGGAGCAATTTCAATAAAACAATTAAGCAACTCTTGAACACCAAAGTTATTCAACGCCGAGCCAAAAAATACGGGTTGAAGTGCACCTTTTAAATAAGCCTCCCTATCAAATTTAGGATAGACACCATCGATCAATTCAAGTTCTTCTTTTAAGGCCTCTAAAGCTTGGGCACCAATTACATCTTCCAATTGAGGGTCATCAAGTGATTCAAAATGCGCTTTTTCCCCTATAGTTTGTTTTTGCTCGCTATCGAATAACTGCACATTGCATTCCCAGATATTGTAAATCCCCTTAAAATCATACCCCATTCCAATTGGGAGTGACAGTGGGGTAACTTGCAGGCCTAATTTTTGTTCAACCTCGTCCAACAAGTCGAAAGCATCTTTTCCTTCCCTATCTAGTTTATTGATAAAGACGATCATTGGAATGTTACGCATACGACAAACTTCCACCAGTTTTACAGTTTGTTCCTCAACGCCCTTAGCAACATCAATTACCACGATGACACTATCTACAGCCGTGAGAGTTCTATAGGTATCCTCTGCAAAGTCTTTGTGACCAGGAGTATCGAGTATATTAATTTTTTTATTTTGATAAAAAAAAGCCAGTACAGAAGTAGCCACAGAAATCCCCCTTTGACGTTCAATTTCCATAAAATCACTGGTGGCTGTTTTTTTGATTTTATTGGATTTCACCGCTCCAGCCTCTTGAATTGCTCCTCCAAAAAGGAGTAATTTTTCTGTTAAAGTGGTTTTACCTGCGTCAGGGTGAGATATGATCCCAAAAGTTCTTCGGCGCTTGATTTCGTCTAAAAATCCCATTCAATCAATTTTCTACAAAAGTATTCAATTAATGAGGCAACTGGAACTAAGCGTAATAGGTTTTTGAAAAAAATATAGGTAATTTTGGGGTGCATGAAAGAAGAAAAAGTAATTCTTGTTGATAGGGAAGACAATCCTATTGGTACGATGCCCAAAATGGAGGCACATGAAAAAGCAGCTTTACATCGAGCCTTCTCTGTTTTTATTTTAAACAAAAATGGAGAGTTAATGCTCCAACAAAGGGCACTACACAAATATCATTCTCCAGCACTTTGGACCAATACCTGTTGTAGTCACCAACGGGAAGGAGAGCACAATTTAGAAGCCGGTACCCGTCGTTTAGAAGAGGAAATGGGATTCGTAGTACCTCTTCAAGAATTGTTCAGTTTTATTTACAAAGCCCCATTTGATAATGGACTTACAGAGCACGAATTGGATCATGTAATGATAGGTTACTTTGACGGTACACCTAATATTAACCCTGATGAAGTTGCCTCTTGGAAGTGGATGTCCTTTACAGCAATAGAGAATGATATGATTCTGCATCCTGAAACCTATACCGTTTGGTTTAAAATTATTTTTAAACGGTTCTTTAATCATATAAAATCTATTCAATGAAAGTAACCGTAAGTAGAAAAGCACATTTCAATGCTGCCCATCGATTGTATCGAAAAGACTGGACTGATGACAAAAACGAAAATATTTTTGGCAAATGTGCCAACCCACACTATCACGGGCACAACTATGAGCTGATAGTTCACGTTCAGGGTAATATCGATCCAGAAACTGGGTATGTCATGGATATGAAAGTTTTAAAAGACTTGATAAAGTCTGAAGTTGAAGATAAGATGGATCATAAAAACTTGAATGAAGAAGTAGTTGAGTTTTCTGATTTGATACCTTCTGCAGAAAATATAGCAGTTGTGATTTACAATTGGTTAAAGCCTCATTTAGATCAAGCACATGCACTTTCAGTCACTCTTTACGAGACTCCAAGGAATTATGTAAGTTATTCAGGATAAAAATTTTAATTAATTTTTTAAATTTTGTTTAAGTTTTTTCCATAAAGTTTAAATAAATTAATAAATTAGTTAAACATATTTATCAAGAATGGCTAGTATAAAGCAACTTAAAAAAGATATTAATAATGATATTGGTGCAATCATAGAGGAAATTTATCTATGGGAATTGTCAAATCCTGATGCAGATTTGTCAAGGAGTGAAAAATTGATTGAGGAGGCGATTCAGGTCTTTGATGAATTAGTTCATAAAATCAATGCTGTTGCAACTAAGGAAAACCTTAAGAAACAGTTTAAGGCGATCAATGAAGAGAAAAAAAAGATGATTCAGGGCTTGATGAAAAAATCAGCTGCTCTTTAATTTTCGTTTGAAGTTCTTCTTTGTTCTAAGTAGTTGACAAATTCCTTTCCGTATTTTGATGCTCTCACTTCTGGGGTCATTTTAATAGCAATAGAATCTAAAAGACTTAGATTCGCATCATACACTTGGGTTAATGCCAAATAGGGTGCTATATTTTTATCCGTATTATTGGCAGCAAAATTGATGGTGTACAAATACCTTCTTTTAAGTAAGTTGTCCATTTTCTGTTGAAGAGAATCAGTACGCTCTTTATTTTGCGCAATTTGGGCTTTGTAAAAATCTTCCATCAAATCCAGGTTCTGATCGTTAAATTTTCTATTAAACGAAATATATTCCTGAAGTAGTTCTTGATTTTTGGATCCAATAATTTCAGCACTACTTTCAAAGGTCTTAAGTAGGGTGTTGATTTGTATCTCTCCCTTTTCACCAAAAAATAAAATTCTGTCATTAAGGCTATCGCCATCTTCTTTATCTAGATATAGATAAAAAACCTCGTCAGTTTCAATCTGTGTTTGAAATTGGAAGTCAGGAGTTCCGTTTACTGTTGTAGAATCGATATTTACCAAAAGGTTGTCTTGCATTTTTTGCAGATATAATTTCCCTTTTCGAAGTCCTTCTACACTGCCTTTAACCATCATGAGATTATCATCCTGTATTTTTTTAGTTGGTTGGCAGTTAGTGAGTAGCAAGCAGAACACGAAAAGTAGAGGAGAGGTAAAACGCAATAAGATCATTTTTAAATATTTAACCTATAAGTAAATTTGAAGTTAAAACTACGATATCTTGGTGAGAAATTGTCTGTACTGATGTAATTATCATTGTAAACTAGAAATAAATCAGATAATGGAGCAAAGCGCCACTGTAGTCTTGAATTGACTCCTAAGTTTTCTCCCTGAGAATTGTATTGCACAAAGGTTGTCCAAAAAAGAGTTTTGGTAAATGTAAAGTCAAGCTTTGGACTGATCAGCCAAATATTTTTTGAAGGGTATGGGTCTGGCAGTCTGATGGCGTTAAAGTTCAAGAGCATACTGGCATTAAAAATGGGCTGTTTTCTCCAGTTGAGTTCATTCTCTATAGAAAATTTTGTTCCATTGTAAAATGTACCATATTTAATTTCAGTGTCAAAGTTGAACGTCTTTCGTTGGTCAGAACGGTAGGAAATTTCGTATTCAGAAAAGGTATAAGAAGAGTTGGCAGGAAGAGGGGTTGATCCATCAC
>JAYPMN010000144.1:0-4757 GCA_038129925.1 Flavobacteriaceae bacterium | reverse complement strand
GTCTGGATTTTACTATGTCCCTAGAATTGATCGAAAATTGATCGAACAGTATAAAAAAGATTTGATTGTTTTGACGGGTAACACTTATGGAGAAGTTCCATCAAAAATTTTGAATATCGGTGATGGTCAGGCAGAGGAGGCACTACTATGGTGGCACCAACAATTTGGAGAGGACCTCTATATCGAAGTGATGCGCCATGGAGAAGAAGGGGAAGATCGTGCGAATGAGGTTTTGATTCAGTTTTCAAAAAAACATCAGATTCCTTTAATAGCAACAAATAACACTTATTATACCCATAAAGAGGAAGCTAATGCCCACGATATTTTACTTTGTGTTAAAGAAGGAGAGAAACAGACTACACCCATAGGTCGGGGACGAGGATTTCGATACGGCTTTCCAAACCAAGAGTACTATTTTAAATCTCAAGAGGAAATGAAAAGCCTTTTTCAGGATTTACCTGAAGCGGTTTTGAATATTGAATTTTTAATTGAAAAAATTGAGCCCTTTGAATTGGCACGTGATGTTTTACTTCCCAAATTTGACATCCCAGAAGAGTTTCAAGAGAGTACTGAGTCTAATGATAATGAAGGGGAAAACAAATACCTTCGTTTTTTGACCTATGAAGGGGCTAAAGAGCGTTATGCTGAGCTGACAGATGAGATCAAAGAGCGTATTGATTTTGAATTAAATGTCATTGCCAATACGGGTTATCCTGGCTATTTTTTAATTGTTCAAGATTTTATTGCGGCTGCGCGAAGTATGGATGTTTCAGTTGGACCTGGGCGAGGCTCTGCCGCGGGTTCAGTAGTGGCATACTGTCTAAAAATCACCAATATTGACCCCATAGAGTACGACTTGCTTTTTGAGCGCTTTTTAAATCCTGATCGGGTAAGCATGCCGGATATTGATATAGATTTTGACGATGAAGGAAGAGGTCGTGTCATGGAATATGTCATCGAAAAATACGGATCCAATCAGGTGGCTCAAATCATTACCTACGGGACCATGGCAGCAAAGTCCTCTATAAGAGACACTGCCAGGGTATTAGACCTGCCCCTTGGTGAAGCAGACCGTATAGCCAAGTTGCTTCCTAATATTAAACTTTCAAAAATCTTTAACTCTACTGATGAAGAATTAAAAGGAAAGTTAAGGACAGATGAAATATTACGAGTTAACGAAATTAAAAATTTAGCAGAAGAGGAAAGCCTTTCGGGAGAAACTATACAACAGGCAAAAGTACTGGAAGGCTCCTTGCGAAATACAGGAACCCACGCCTGTGGGGTAATCATTACCCCGGATGATATTACTCAATTTGTACCGGTGGCTACCGCCAAAGACTCTGACCTTTATGTGACTCAATTTGACAATTCGGCAGTAGAAGATGCCGGTTTGTTAAAAATGGATTTTTTAGGTTTAAAGACGCTAACCTTGATCAAAGACACAGTAAAATTGGTCAAGTACAAACACGGTGTCGATCTGAACCCAGATCAATTTCCTTTAGACGATCAAAAGACTTACGAGCTGTTCCAACGGGGAGATACCGTGGGGATATTTCAATATGAATCAGCGGGGATGCAAAAGTATTTGAAAGACTTGAAGCCTACAGTTTTTGCTGATTTAATAGCGATGAATGCCCTCTATCGCCCGGGACCTTTAGAGTATATCCCCAGTTTTGTAGATCGTAAAAATGGGCAAGAAGAAATTAGCTACGACCTGCCCGAAATGGCAGAATATTTAGAGGAGACTTACGGGATTACTGTATATCAAGAGCAGGTGATGTTACTCTCCCAAAAGCTGGCTGGTTTTTCAAAAGGTGATGCAGATGTCTTAAGAAAGGCGATGGGGAAAAAGATTTTTGCTTTACTGCAAAAGTTAAAACCTCAATTCATCAATGGAGGAAAAGCGAAAGGACATCCAGAGGAAGTTTTAGAAAAAATTTGGAAAGACTGGGAAGCTTTTGCTGCCTATGCATTTAACAAGTCACATTCCACTTGCTATGCGTGGATTGGATATCAGACTGCTTATTTAAAAGCTCATTTTCCTGCTGAATACATGGCCGCCGTACTATCCAACAATATGAGTGACATTAAACAAGTCACCTTTTTTATGGAAGAGTGTCGTCGTATGGGCTTAAAGGTTTTAGGACCTGACGTCAATGAATCTTTTTATAAGTTTACGGTAAATGATCAACAAGCAATCCGTTTTGGAATGGGAGCCATTAAAGGAGTGGGAAGAGGTGCCGTTGAAACGATTATCGAACACAGAAAAGAACAGTCGTATGCCTCAATTTTTGATTTGGTCAAAAGAATTGATCTTCGAGCGGCTAATAAAAAGGCTTTTGAGAATTTGATCTTAGCAGGCGGACTTGATTCTTTAGGAGAGGTCCACCGCGCTCAATATTTCAACCCAGACGGCGATGACATTACTTTTTTGGAAAAGGCGATACGCTTTGGGGCAAAATATCAAGAAAATTTAAACTCCTCTCAGACGAGTCTCTTTAGTGATGCAACGAATGAAACCTATCAAGATTTAAGCATACCAGGTTGCGAGCCCTGGTCCAATTTGATTCGTCTAAAAAAGGAAAAAGAAGTGGTCGGGATTTATATATCGTCTCACCCTTTAGATGATTTTACACACGAGATGAAGCACTTTATGAATATTTCTTTAAACCGACTTGGGGACTTAAATCCGTTGGTAAATAGGGAGTTGAGTTTGGGAGGTATAGTGAATGATGTTCAGCATTTGGAAAGTCGTAACGGAAAGGGATGGGCTCGATTTGCATTGGAGGATTTTACCGATCAATACGAGTTTCGAATTTTTGGAGAAGATTATTTAAAGTACAGGCATTTTTTAGTGGTCAATCAGTTTATACGAATTCGACTTATGATACGAGAGGGCTGGGTTAATAGGGAAACAGGAAAAGCCGGGGCACCTCGAATGCAGTATTTGTATTTTGAAATGTTACAAAATACCATAGAATCTAATGCTAAAAAACTCACCTTACAGTTGGACATTCATCAACTGGATCAAGATGAAATTGAAGCGTTGCAGGATAATCTAAAGTCGTTTAAAGGAGACAAGACCCTGTTTTTTAATATATACGATACAGACAAAAAAGTCAAGCTGATGCTAAATAGTAAAAAACAGAAAGTCAATATCACTCCTGATCTTTTACAGTTTTTAGATGAGAAAGCGTGGCACTATAAGCTCAATTAAGAGAATCGGAAAAATGAATGATCTGATAAGTAAATTTGATTTTAAAACGAATGGTTGTTTTATTTATTAATTAACTTTGGTTATTAAAATTTTAAAACATGGCATTAGAGATTACAGATGCAACATTTGAAGAAGTGGTATTAAAATCAGACAAACCCGTAATGGTTGATTTTTGGGCAGCTTGGTGTGGACCATGTCGCATGGTAGGACCCATCATAGATGAAATAAGTCAAGATTACGACGGCAAAGCCGTTGTGGGTAAAGTGGATGTTGACGCAAATCAAGAATTTGCAGCAAAATACGGTGTTCGAAATATACCAACAGTATTGGTTTTTGATAAAGGCGAACTTGTTGGAAGACACGTTGGAGTATCACCCAAAACAGCATATGCAGAAGCATTAGACGCTGTAATTTAACTCCTCTTAAGAGCTTATTTTAAAATTTTCTTTTTGTTGGTAATTGTTTGGCAAATTGAAAATGGAGCGTATATTTGCACACGCTAATTAGGTCTGGTAGTTCAGTTGGTTAGAATACATGCCTGTCACGCATGGGGTCGCGGGTTCGAGTCCCGTCCAGACCGCTCTTATAAAGAAGTTGTGTGTTGTTAAATTGGAAATAATACCAATGTTTTCAACCAGTGAGAAGCTTTCCAGTAAAATGGGGGGCTTTTTTTAAATGTCCACCTGGCAATAAAAAACCATATTTCATTGTCTTTTAAAACCCTAAAACTTCTCATTCACTCCTAACCCAAACTCAGGGGATTGGCTAAAGAAAACGGTTTATCTCAACCACCATAGGGTATAGATCTGATATTTGATTATTTTATATAACTTTGAGAAGTGAAAAAAATACAATTCATATTATTCTTAACAACAACAGTATTCATTCTCATATACAGCTGTTCTGCCGCAGAGGAAGACATTGAATTACAAAACCCTACTCAATACACTCTGACCGTTAGTGCTTCCAAAGGAGGCTCTGTGACACCAGCTGCGTCTGGAACATACAATGAAGGAGCAACAGTAACTATTACAGCAACGCCAGAAGAGGGATATAAATTTGAAAGATGGGAAGGAAGTGATTTTGATGACAATCCGTGCAATTTTTCAGGTCCCTTCAATTGTCGCACAGCGGTAACTATGCGTTCAGACAGAGATGTTGAAGCTTTTTTTCTTAAGGTTCAATAGTTCAAAAAACCAAGCTTCCATTTCAATTAATGCCTAATTCATTATCTTTATTGATATTAATCAAAAATCGATTTTTTATTATCAAATTCTTGAATCATCGAACAATTGTCTTGCTCTCATCCATATTTTTTTGTGGTTGTACATCAAACGAGTTAGTAATACAACCCACAACAAAAACACAATACACATTGACAGTAATTGTTAGAGAGGGGGGAAAAGTAACTCCAGATGCTACTGGAATTTACAATGAGGGATCTCAATTAACATTATCAGCAATTCCGGATGAGGGGTATGTATTTTGCAGATGGTTAGGTACAGATAATGATAGCGAAGGTTGTTTACAGCGAGATTTA
>JAYPMN010000143.1:0-4780 GCA_038129925.1 Flavobacteriaceae bacterium | reverse complement strand
GCTGATTCCAAAAAGGAACAGAGGTATCTTGCCAACCCATATCGTCTACAAAAAACATTACAATATTTGGTGGCACGTCCTGGTTTGGAGTTTCACAGGCAAGAAAAAAACTTATTAAAAACGAAAAAATTAAAAAATGTCTGGACATTTTACTCATTTAATTCAGGTGCTCTAAACAATCCCATATTAGAAAAAACTGCTCGATCTTTAGTTTCTGTGACTGTAAATCGGATTCCTTCAACGGTTTGGGTCTCAAAACGAATCAGACGTTTATTTCCGATGGTAGAGCCTTCATAAACCTTTTCCCATGCTCCATTACTTAAAATTTCTAAGCTAAAAGACTTGATTCGTTGACCCAAGGGTAGGTATTCTTGAATCATAAATGTGTTTACCTTAACTGGGGTTTCGTGCAAGAGTTCGATTGTTGGTGATGGGTCATTCGATTGAGAAACCCAATAGCTATTTAAATCATCATCGATCAAGGCGCTATTACCATAGCCTTTTGAAGTAGTGCTGGTTTTAAGCTGCTGTCCTTTTGCATAATTGACAGCAAAGGTTTCCTTTAAAAATTCAGCCAAAGCCTTGAGATTAGCCACTTCATTTTCGTGAACTAAACCTCGGGTATCAACTGGAAGGTTCAGCAATAACGAACTGTTTAGCCCAACTGAATTGTAATAAATGTCAATAAGTTTAGAAAGAGATTTGACTTGATTGTCTTGTTCTGGGTGGTAATACCATCCAGGACGTATAGAAACGTCTGTTTCTGTGGGTACCCAATGGGTTCCATTTTCCTGTCCTGCAGCAAAACGCTGAAAATCAGGCATACCTGCATAGACGCTGTCGCGATAAATCGGTGACCAAGTTGTTTCATTAGCATACCCTTTTTCGTTTCCAACCCAGCGTATATCTGGGCCTGCATCGCTAAAAATTACTGCTTGAGGTTGAAGTCTACGAACCATTTCAATAGTTGCGGGCCAATCGTAATAGGATTTTTTATCTACTCTGCGTTCCTCATTTGCTCCTCCATAATAACCATCACCACCGTTGGCACCGTCAAACCATACCTCAAAAATATTTCCGTATTGGGTCAACAACTCTCTTAACTGGTTGCGGAAATAGGTGATGTACACGACAGTCCCATAATCGGGATGATTTCGATCCCAAGGTGATAAATAAACGCCAAATTTCAATCCGTATTCCTTACACGCTTCAGACAATTCTCGAATCAAGTCTCCCTTCCCTTCTCTCCACGGAGAATTTTTAACTGAATGCTCTGTATACTTACTGGGCCACAAGCAGAATCCATCGTGATGTTTGGCGGTAATAATTATCCCTTTCATTCCTGACTCTTTAGCTACTCTTGCCCATTGGCGGGTGTCCAATTCGGTTGGGTTAAATTGAGAAGGCTGCTCATCACCATAACCCCATTCTTTATTGGTAAAGGTGTTCATATTAAAATGAATAAAAGCGTAATACTCCAATTCTTGCCAGGCCAATTGATACTCGTTAGGAACTGGCCCTACAGCTGTTAGCGGTTCTTCAACTGAATTACAACTCGAGATTGAAATCAAAAGGATCGTTAGAATAATTGAATTTGGTTTTACTGAAAACTTCATTTGGTCTATCGTTTGTATTTTGGGTCTATAAATTCCCATTCTCTGATATGTGGGTGTCGATGGGCAATTCGTTGAATGGAGTCAATTTGTCCCACAATCTCAGGATGTTGAGCTGCTAGGTTGTTTTGCTCTTTGGGATCTTCTTTAAGATTGTACAATTCCCATGCAACATTGGGATTGGTTTTCATATCTACTTTCACTCCTTTCCAATTACCCATTCTCAAAGCAATCTGACCCCTTTTTTCAGGGTATTCAAAATAAACATAACTATGTTGCTGTTGTCCTTTTTTACCAAACAATTCTGGTAGTATAGAAATCCCATCAGGCGAACTTTCACTTTGCCCACTCAACTCTGCAAAGGTGTTGTACATATCCCAATGCCCAGAGACCAATTCAGATACCGAACCGGGTTGAATTTTTCCTTTCCAATAAGCGATAAAAGGAATACGGATCCCTCCTTCGTACACATCCATTTTTAACCCTCTAAAGCCAGCCGCACTATTGAAATAATCAGCTTCAACTCCTCCGGCAAATGTGGGTCCATTATCACTGGTAAACAAGATAAGGGTATTGTCATCTTGACCTCGTGCTTTTACAGCTTCCCAAATCTTTCCTACTTCAGCATCCAGATGAGTTATCATAGCAGCATAAGCAGCACGCGGTGTTTGATGTGCTGTATATCCTTTATTTCCATAATAGGGTGTTTCTTCAAATTGCCCTTGATATTGTTGTAGTAAAGAATCGGGTACTTGAATAGAAACATGGGGTATTGGAGAAGGATAATAAAGGAAGAACGGTTTTTTTACACTGGTAGTATCTAAAAAGTGAAGCGCTTTTCCTAACATACGGTCTGGGGCATAATCATCCCCTTTAAATTGGTCAAAAGCATCTTGACCACTTCCCTTTTTTATCGGACTATGCACCAAAAAATAATCATTATTCAGAGGAGCTGGCTTATCGTTTTCCCAAAGATGAGTTGGGTAATAATTGTGTGCTTGCTTTTGATCTAAATAACCATAATAATAATCAAACCCTTGAAGCAGAGGACTACCCGTGGTCCCATTCATACCCAAACCCCATTTTCCAACCATAGCGGTTTGGTATCCTGACTTTTTAAGCATTTTAGCTAGGGTAGGTGTAGTCACTGGTATGGGCATTTGACCCCCCTCATTTTCATCTTCAAATTGACCCAATTCGTAATTTCCTCTGATATAGGCATGGCCTGCGTGAGTCCCGGTCAAAAACATATAGCGAGAAGGTGCGCAAACAGGTGCTCCAGTGTAATGCTGTGTGAATCGCATTCCTTCAGCAGCCAAACGGTCTAAGTTGGGGGTTTTGATTTTTTCTTGACCGTAAGCACCCAATTCTCCATAGCCTAAATCGTCAGCTAGGATATAAATTATGTTTGGAGATTGCTTTGGGCTTTGCTCAGTAGGTTGACAACCTAAAAGAAGTAAACCAAAAAGAAGTGTTAGAATGGAATATCTCATATTAAATTTTTATAAAAATTTGTTTTTTGAACAACCAATAGCACAGATACCACAAGCCAAAAAGCACTGCAAAACCTGAAATCAAGTCTGCCACCCAAGGGGAAAATCCACCGATTATAGAATTTGAAAAAGGCCGAATAATATTTAAGAAAAGTCCTCCACCTCCGATGGATGCAAAGAGATAAATGAAAAGGGGATTGACTCCTACAACTCTAAAAACAAGAGTCTCTTTAAAGAGTTGCTTAACATCTATAAGCCAATAACAGAGCGCTAAAGCGAGAAAGGTCCATCCTCCAGAAAGCAACACAAATGAGGTGGTGGAAATTCGTTTAATAATAGGAGTAAAAAATGTCGTGATATACCCCAAAACCAAAGCTACTAATCCAGCAATCAGCAAACGTTTTAATTTTTCTGACTGCTGAGTGGTATCCATTAGCCATTTTCCAGCTACAACTCCCCAAAGGGTATGCGCAGCTGTAGGCAATGCATTAAATGCCGCCCAATGACCACCGTATTCATAACCTGAAATAAAAATATTAAACCAAGCTCCAAAGTTTTCTCCAGCGATAAAAGCTTGATCAAAACCGACTAATGGGAAGAAGCGGTACAATAAATCAGAAATCAATATGCACAGAAAGCCCGTAGCAATTTGTACAGTAGAAGATTGTTTAAGCAATAGGAATGAAATCAAATAGGTGAAGGATAATTGAGCCAGTACATTGTCAAATTGGAAAACAATTTTTTCTGGTCCAATACAATAGAGCCCCCATCCAAACAGAAGCAGTAAAAATGCTCTGCGGAAGGCGTGATTTCGAATCGCCTTTTCTGTAGCTCCTCGTGTCTTTCGGTTTGCATAAGACAGAGTAATTGAAACCCCTACAATAAACATAAAAAAGGGCTGAACAAGATCCCAAAAATGCAACCCTTCCCACTTGGCATGATGAAAAAGAAAATCCATGGCTGCAGAGAGCTGAGCATTACCAGATTCCTTTAAAACCTCAAAAAGGTGAGCAAATTCAGCGATGAGCAAAAACATGACCAAGCCTCTAAAAAAGTCTAAGGAAACTAAACGATTCTTGATTTTACTAACCTCAGTCATCTTAATTCAATTTTAATGACAGTATCTACATCATCCTTAGAAAGCGTTGATACATCAATTGCTAAACCAAAACTATCATTTCTAAATGGCAATTTCTTATTTGTTTTCATGTCGTAAATACCTCTAATTCTTACGGGTACTTCATCAGCATGAATTACGTCAATTTCAGGATTGAGAAGGTGTACAAAGACCGTTTTTCCTTTTTGGGTTGAAACAAAATCTTCATTTGGAGGAATGGGGCCTCTTCTAGTACCGTAAATGGTTTCTCCGTGTTTCTTTAGCCAATCACCCATGGCTTTTAAAGAAGTTTGATGTTTGGGCTGGATTTTTCCATTGGGCATGGGACCCACATTTAAAAGCAGATTACTTCCATAACCAGCTGCTTTGATTAAATAATGGATGAGTTCTTTTTCTGTTTTATGTTTTCGATCTTGAAGATTGAAACCCCAAGAGCCGTTGATGGTTTCGCAAACTTCAAGAGGAACCTTTCCAATTTGATCAGCAGGTGTTCCCCATCCAGTAGTATTGTTTCCGGGTAGGTCTTTTTCAAACATTTGAAAATCTTCCCCTTCAAT
>JAYPMN010000142.1:0-4811 GCA_038129925.1 Flavobacteriaceae bacterium | reverse complement strand
GTTAACCAATCCATCAATTACACCATACTGATCAAGTACTTCTTGAACAGCTTTTCTACATCCAGCAGAATCTGTAAGTTCAGCATAAGCAAAACCCACTTTTCCCCCTGCAGCGGAAAGTTGGTTTACTGCTTCTGGTATTGTTTTTTTATTTCTACCGATGATTATAACTTGGGCTTCTTCTTGAATCAACCGTTCACATATCCCATAACCTATTCCTTTAGAGCCTCCTGTTACCACTACGACTTTACCTTTCAATTGTAAATCCATATCCCTTATTCTGTAATATTGTAAATTCTTGCTGCATTTGCTCCAAAAAGTTTTTCTTTTGCCTTAGAAGAAAAGTCAACCGTATAGTTTGAAACCAAACTGACTACTTCATCATAGTCCCCTGCCAATAAACAAACGGGCCAATCTGATCCAAATAGAACTCGATCTTCTCCAAAGGCATTAAAAACAACATCCAGATAGGGTTCGATTTCCCCCGCTTCCCAATTTTTTAAATCAGCCTCTGTAATAAGCCCTGAAATTTTACAGGATACATTCTGTGCTTTTGCCAATTCATGAATTAAACTTTTCCAAGGTTGCAAAATTTGTTTTTTTATATACGGTTTTGCAATATGGTCCAAGATAAACTCCTGATCGGGAAATTGATTTACCATTTGGATGGCTGATTCCAATTGATTGGGGAAAATTAAAATATCATAAGGAAGCTTAAATTGACTTAATGAACTGATCCCTTTTTGAAAATCAGCAGACAGTAGAAAATCTTCTTTTTCAGCCTGAACAATATGTCTGACTCCCTTAAAAAAGCTGTTCTGAGAAAAATATTCCAAGCGTTCTTCTACATTTACTGCTCGTAAATCTATCCACCCAACAACTCCTTTTACAAAGGTATACTCAGCAGCTAGTTCAAGTAAAAATTCTGTTTCTTCCTCTGATTGATCTGACTGAACAGCTATACAGCCATCGATCTTGTGATGTTGCAGATGAGGTTCTAAATCCGATGGGAAAAAATCTGCTTGGATTACTTTCATTGATTCATCAATCCACCAATCTCGCTGGGGATTATACTTCCAAAAGTGCTGATGTGAATCGATTTTCATCCTTAGTCTTTGTGTGCAATAACCCTTTGTTTTGATACTCCCAAACCATCTATTCCTAACTCAACTTCATCACCGGGCACAAGATATTTAGGTGGATTTAATCCCAGTCCTACACCAGAGGGTGTGCCCGTTGAAATAATATCGCCAGGTAGTAATGTCATAAACTGACTAATATTGCTAATCACTTCTTGAACATTAAAAATAAAATCTTCTGTACTGCTTTTTTGCATGGTTTCCCCGTTGAGTTTAAGCCATAAATTCAGTTGATTAGGATCGGCTATCTCTTCAGCTGTTGCGATAAAGGGGCCCAGAGGTGCAAACGTATCGCAGCTTTTTCCCTTGACCCACTGACCGGATCGTTCTATTTGAAATTCGCGTTCACTGACGTCATTATGTAATACGTAACCTGCAACATGACTCAATGCGTCAGCTTTACTAACATAACAAGCCTTGGCTCCGATTACTACGGCAAGCTCCACTTCCCAATCTGTTTTAACACTCCCTTTGGGGATAATAATATTATCATTCGGACCTATAATTGCTGACGTTGCTTTAAAAAAGAGGACCGGCTCTTCTGGTGGTTCCATACCACTTTCCTCTGCATGCTTGGCATAATTTAAGCCAACACAAACGATCTTTGAAGGCCTCGCTAGAGGAGCCCCCAATCGAATGCTAGAGTCAATAACAGCACAATGAGCTTGGTTTTCAACCAACCAAGACTCAAGAGCTTGAATACCTCCTGAACCAAAAAATTTCTCATTGTAATCTTCTACAAAATTACTAACATCAATTCGAGTACCATCTTGAAGTTGTACTCCTGGTTTTTCGTTACCATTTGTTCCAAATCGAATCAGTTTCATATACTTATTTTCCGTTTAATTTTATAAAGCCTCCGTCTATAGGATAATCCGTACCTGTGATGAATCCTGCTTCGTCTGAACATAAGTACAATGCGAGAGTAGCGATTTCCTCTGGAGTTCCCATTCTTCCGATGGGTTGTGTTTTTGATAGTTTTTCAAACATTTCTTTTTCTTGACCAGGATAATTTTTTGAAATAAACCCATCTACAAAAGGGGTATGTACTCGAGCTGGTGAGATGGAATTACAGCGAATGTTATACTCCAAAAAATCTTTTGCTATAGAGTAGGTCATCGCCAAAACCGCACCTTTGGTCATTGAGTACGCAAAGCGATCTTTTATCCCTACAGATCCTGCTATAGAAGCCATGTTGACAATTGCCCCCTTTCCTGCATTTTTCATAAAAGGAATACAAGCTTTAGTGCAATTAAACACCCCTTTCACATTGACATTATACAGGCGATCAAAATCTACCTCTGCTGTTGATTCAGCTGTGCCTATATGAGCAATACCTGCATTGTTTACTAATACATCAATAGAATCTTTTTCAGTAATGGATTGAACTAGGGTGTTTATTTGGTCAAACTTGGTAACGTCGACTAAATGGGCTTCAACGGCGTTTCCTGTCTCTTGAATTTCAATGACAGTCTGCTCCGCAGAGTTTGAATCTGTTTCGAAAATAAGGATCTTGGCTCCTTGGTTTGCAAAAGTAGTTGCTATTGCTTTTCCAATCCCACTACCTCCACCAGTGATTAATGCTGTTTTTCCTTTGAGACTGAAATTTGACATAACGGTTTTTGCATTTAAAGTGGTTCTTTAACACTAAAAATACACAATTGAACGACTCTCTCAACCAATTCAAAAAAATAAAAGGATAAGTTCAGCCAACCATAGCCTTGTTATCCTTTTAAAAAAGTAGGGTGTGAGGCCCTACGGTTACGAAAGTAAAGATTAAATAAGTAAACAGGTCCTGTTTGTACTATTATATTTAAATCTCCAGTTTGTAATAAAACAATCGGTACATTGAGATTTTAGTACCTTGACCTATTTTATGAAATTAAATGCTATGAAATTTATTCCACTATTAATTTTACTATTTATGTCACAAGGTTATGAATCCCAACCCTTTAAATTGATTAAAAGCTATGACAATTTTGAAATCAGATACTACCCCTCAGTAGCTATGGTTCAGACCCAAAGTAATCCAGGGTCTGGTCAAAATTTTAGAAAGCTCTTTCAATACATCTCTGGATCCAACGAATCCAATCTTAAAATCGCAATGACAACCCCTGTCCATATGGAAAAAACAGAGGGTAGTGAAAAGATGTCATTTGTGCTACCTAGTAACATAGAACAAGCTCCTAGCCCACAAAATAAAAGTGTCAAAATTATTCAATCAAAAGAAGCCTATTTTGCAGCAATTGAATACGGCGGCTACTCCAATATATCTAAGGTAAATTACTATACCAAACTCCTTCAAGAGTCTTTAGAAAAAAATAAAATTGAATTTAAAGGTACTGTTGTTGTATTGGGCTATAACTCCCCTTATAAATTTTTTAATCGAAGGAATGAAATTATAATCGAAGTTAACTATCCTTAAGTTCGTTCCTTTGGTTTGGATCCTTTTTCCTTAAATGAAAAAATATTACATTAATATTAATCCTAAAGCAATTGAAAATAACAAAGCGAAGTGGTATTCTTTTTTCATTAATTCTAATGTTTATTAGCCCTTCCAAGTACCCCCATAACGATAGTTATTGTTGTTTAATTTAACTTCTACCACGCAAGTTTTACATAAAAAGTACCACAATCGATTGGTTTTGTACTGCACTCTGTACATCACATTGTATTCTTTTTTACAACACTCACATAATTTGACTCTACTCATAGTCTGTTTAACATAATTTCAAGTTAAGGAAAAAATTTAGTAGATTTAATGTATCGATTTACGTAAGTATACAACATCAAGCAAAGGTTCTTTTCTCAGCATTTTTCTCCTTATTCTATCTGGTGAATTAGTCTTTATTCTTCCCTACTTTTTATCTCGAGTTTTTAGACCCACTTTTTTGGATGTATTTGATTTAACTAATGTTGAACTGGGGAGTTTGTTTTCGGTTTATGGAACGGTTGCTCTTTTTTCCTACATTTTTGGAGGATCATTAGCCGACCGTTTTTTGCCTGGTAAACTAATTGCAATTTCTTTGATTTTAACATCATTGGGTGGCCTTTTACTTGCGACTTATCCAGCCTTTTTTGTGTTACAAATAATTTATGGTTATTGGGGATTTACTACGGTATTCCTTTTTTGGAGTGCGATGATTAAAGGTACTCGTATATGGGGTGGCACAAAAAACCAAGGGCAAGCTTTTGGGTTTCTTGACGGAGGTAGGGGGTTTGTAGCTGCGCTAATGGGAACAATTGGTGTATTTATTTATTCTCTCTTTTTAGAAACCGATATACAAGCTGCCAATATTTTGGATCGGCAAAATGCATTTAAATATGTAATTATATTTTCTTCCTTGGTAGTGGCCCTTTCGGGAGTCTTGGTCTATTTTTACCTTAACATAAAACCAGACGAGGAACAGGGTATCTCTTCTTCGTCTCATTCGTTGAAAGATATCCTAAAAGTGCTGAAATTAGAATCTGTTTGGCTTTTGATGCTGATTATTCTCTGTGCATACTTTGGATACAAGGTTACTGACATTTATTCCTTATATGCTTCAGAAATTATGAAATACAACGAAATAGAAGCAGCAAATATAGGTTCGCTCCAACTTTATCTAAGGCCAATTTCATGTGTCCTCTTTGGCTTTTTAGCCGACCGATCAAAAAGTATATTGTGGATTA
>JAYPMN010000141.1:0-4837 GCA_038129925.1 Flavobacteriaceae bacterium | reverse complement strand
GGTGTACGCATAAAACGTTCGGTGTAAATAGTGTCGTAAAAGCGCCAGTTGGTCACAGGTGCGACAGCAATTGCCATTGAAAAAACGTCATTAGCTGTAAGCAAACAATGCGCTGCCATGTGTCCACCAAAACTCCATCCCCATATGCCAATTCGATCTTTGTCTACAAATGATAGATTCCCAAAATATTGAGCCGCAGCTATTTGGTCCAAAGACTCATATTTTACTAGATTTAGATAGGTTACTTTTTTAAATGCTGCTCCTTTAAACCCTGTTCCTCTTCCATCTACACAAGCGACAATATATCCTTGCTTTGCAAGCATTTTGTGCCATAGCAAACGTTGATCTCCCCATCTGTTTGCCACTTGCTGTGAACCGGGTCCTGAATATTGAAAAAGTAAAAGAGGGTATTTTTTTGAAGGATCAAAATCTACAGGCTTGATCATCCACGTATTGAGTTGTTCGCCGTTAATAGTTACTGTAGAAAATTCACGGTCAGAAAATCCAAATTCGTCGATTTTATCTTTTAAACCTTTATTGTCTAAAATCAAATTCAAAAGTCGGTTATTCTTTGTTTGATAAAGGCTAAATTTTGGTGGAGTCTGCTCGTCTGAAAAAGAGTGAATATAATAACTTCCGTCAGCGCTAAATGAAGCTCCATTAGTGCCTTTACTACCCTGAATGAGGCGTTTGCCTTTTCCGTTTAATTTAACCGCGTAAACCCTACGTTCTGTACTTTCGCCCTCAACCGATTGATAATACAATTCTTTTAGTTTTGGATTAATTAGGTAGAGAGAAGTTACTTCCCATGGCCCTTTCGTTAATTGACGGATTAACTTTCCATTTTGTTCATAGTGGTAAATATGGTTAAAGCCGTCTCGCTCGCTCGTCCATAAAAAACTATTGTCTTCTAAAAATTTGAGGTTGTCGTGTATGCTTACATAAGCATCATCTTTCTCTTCTAATACCAATTTAAGTGATTTCTTTTGGGTGTCCCAACGCCACAGTTTAAGATGATTTTGATGTCTGTTAATGGTCTGAATAATCAATGAATTTTGTCCTCCTCCAAATTTAATTCTCGGAATGTAAACTGGTTGTTCATCTCCAAACAGAACTTTACTTTTTTGGTTGGTATCCAAGTTGAAAACAACTAACTCAACAGTTGAATTTTCTTCACCTGCCTTGGGGTATCGAAACATATAAGGAAATTGGTAAAGATCAGAGGCGTAAATATCCATTGAAAAAATTGGGACCTTAGATTCATCAAAACGCATATAAACAAGTTCTTTTGAGTCAAGACTCCAATCAAAGGCTCTTACAAAGCCAAACTCCTCTTCATACACCCAGTCTGTTATTCCATTAAGGGTTTCGTAATTTCCATCAAAGGTGAGCTGTCTCGTTCGCTCATTGGTAAGGTCTTTGATGTAAATATTTCTTTGGAAAACATAAGCAACTTTTTTTCCATCAGGAGAAAGTAATGGCTCTTGAATTTTTTGTTCACTAACCCTTTGTAGCTTCTTGGTCAACCTATCAAAAACCCAATAATCAGCAATTTTAGATCTTCGGTAAATGGGTAAGTCTTCAGACTCTAAAAGTATTTTCTCCTCATTTTTTGAAAAGCTGTAGTCTGTAAATCTTTCAATCTGTTCATAATCTCTGGTGTCAACTAAAACCAATACCTCCTTAGGTTTTTTATAAAAAGACTGAACCAACTGGTTTGCTTGCTCATTTTCAGTATCTCTTAAAAGGGTATAGGAGGCGCCGTCTTTCATGGAGCGAATCGACTCCATTCGATTGGCATCATAGACTCCATTCCAAAGACTATCTAGAAATAAAGTTTTTTGAGCTTTCAGAGCAAAGCATCCTACTAGGATAAAAAGGACAGACCAAAAGCAATTTTTTTGAAGTGTGAGGCCCGAAAAAATAGATCGGTAAATTAAGGGGTGTTTATATTGTTTCAAAGTCTTAGGCTTAGATTAAATGGCAATTTATAAAAAAATGCAAGGATTCATCATTTTTATGGGGGTTCAAAATCAGTATCTTTATAAAAAAAAGAATGGACAAAAGGATTGAAGGCTTTTCCAAATTAACAAAAGCTGAAAAGATAGGTTGGATTACCCAAGCTCATTTTAAAAATCCAACCGCAGCAGAATCTCAATTATCCGATTATTGGAACTCCGATTCGGATCTGCAAAGCAAGCATGATGAATTTATAGAAAATACCCTTACCAATTTTTATATGCCATTAGGGGTCGCACCTAATTTTTTGATTAATGGGGAATCCTACACCCTCCCTATGGTCATTGAGGAAAGTTCTGTAGTAGCCGCTGCGGGAAATGCTGCTAAATTCTGGCAAACACGCGGAGGTTTTGAGGCCGAGGTATTGAACACTATTAAAGTAGGACAAATACATTTCTTATATAGGGGCGATATACAATTACTTCATTTATTTTTTGATGAAAACAAAGCTCAATTACTTGAGTCGACTGCTTCACTTTCTAAAAATATGAAAGTTCGAGGTGGGGGAATTCAATCCATGGAACTAATTGATAAAAGTGATTTGATTCCTGATTATTTTCAATTGCATTTACGCTTTAATACAGCCGACGCGATGGGAGCAAATTATATTAACTCGTGTCTTGAATGCATTGCAACCGAACTTGAAAAACTCGCTCAAAATAAGTTAAAAGCTCATGACGGGGTTGTACTTGAGGTTGTCATGAGTATACTTTCCAATTATGTCCCTGAATGCTTAGTTCGTGCTTCAGTTAAATGTCCAGTGTCAAAACTCTCACCTTCAAAAGATTGGTCTGGAGAGACCTTTGCAAAAAAAATGGTCCAAGCGGTTGAAATTGCCAAAAGGGAACCCTATAGAGCAGTGACTCATAATAAAGGCATTATGAATGGTGTTGATGCCTTGGTGGTAGCAACTGGAAATGATTTTAGAGCTATAGAAGCTGGAGTTCATGCCTATGCTTCAAAAGATGGACATTATACCTCCTTGAGCAATGTTTATATTAAAGATGGAGTCTTTTATATGGAACTTACCCTTCCCCTTGCTCTAGGAACAGTGGGTGGACTAACAAAATTACATCCCTTGGTTCAATGGAGTTTGGAACTTTTGGGAAATCCTGATGCAAAAACATTAATGAAAATAGTTGCGGTGGCGGGATTAGCACAAAATTTTGCTGCCTTGCGTTCTTTAGTCACCTCAGGAATTCAAAAAGGTCATATGAAGATGCATCTATTAAATATACTCAATCAGATGGGGGCTACACAAACCAAAAAAGAAAAGGCCATAACTCATTTTAAAAATCATACGGTAAGTGTCAAAGCCGTGGCTCAGTTTTTGCAAAATAATAATTCTTAAATGGTCTCCTTTCGTTCCAACGGAAAACTTCTAATCACAGGCGAATACGCAGTTCTTAAAAATGCAAAAGCATTAGCAATTCCTTGCAAATTGGGACAAAGTTTGACTTACTTGCCAAGTGAAATAGCTGTACTAAACTGGGAGAGTTTTGATTCAAAAAAGAATACTTGGTTTGAAGCGGAATTCAATATCAATACTCTGAAACTCGTTTCATCCTCAGATATAGAGATTGGCGTGAGGCTTCAAAAACTTCTTGCTATAACTAAAAAAATGAATCCAAGCTTTTTAAGCAAGGGAGGCGAGGTAAAATGTCATTTAGAGTTTGATCGCGGTTGGGGTCTGGGTACTTCCTCTACTTTAGTTACCAATATTGCTCTTTGGGCAAATTGCAATCCATATCAATTGTTAGAGAACAGCTTTGGAGGAAGCGGATATGATATTGGCTGTGCTCAGGCTAAAGGCCCGATCACCTTCATTAGAAATCAAATCAATCCAATAATACAAACTACTGAATTGTCTTATCCTTTTGAAGCCAATTTATTTTTTGTCCATCTCAACAAAAAAAGAAACAGTCAAGACGCAATAGCAGCCTTTGATATCGATAAGCTCAATCAGTCCAATATTGATGCTATAAGTCAGCTTACTGACCGCATCATTACAAGTGCTGATCAAAACAGTTTTGACTCCTGTTTAAGAGCGCATGAAACTTTAATAGGAAATATCTTAAATCAAGCAAAAGTTCAAGATAGTTATTTCTCTGATTTTAATGGCGTTGTTAAAAGCTTAGGTGCATGGGGTGGAGACTTTGTCTTAGTCTCTGGAGATCGACATAGTCCAAATTATTTTAGGGCGAAAGGTTATGAAACAATAATTCCTTTTAGGGAAATGATCTTGTAATGAGTCATCAAGCAGAACGTATGAAGTTCATCGTCTGACCGTCAATAACAGCTGCAATTTTTTTCTTGGTATAAACTGCTACAAACAAATCATCTTCTTTACGGAACTTTAGGAGATTTTTTTCTTTTTCAAAAGAAGCAGAAAAAACCTTGACTTCATTCTTTTGGTCGATATATTTTACCCAACCCTCTACGGTGCTTTTTGATAGAAATCGAAGTTTGTAAAAAGAGGCCGAAACATCTCCAGTAGCTTCACAGATCCATTCAGAATTGGTCAATTCTTTATTGGACTTTGATTTTGAACTAATTTGGAAAAATCTCATTTCTAGCTTTTTCTCAAAAGTTAAACAAAATTCATGCCAAAACAAAAAACCTCTTGAAAATCAAGAGGTTTTAAGGTAAATTAATTGAAAGTGTTTAATAATATAAAGATCTATTGTCTTCTATATCTGCATAAGATTCCAAGGCAAGAAAAACATTTTCGAGTAACGCAAAGCTGGCATCTCGTAAATACTCCTTACTGTATTGTTGATAGTCCTCTAGTGTTTCTGCTGTATTTTTTTTCAAAAGC
>JAYPMN010000140.1:0-4847 GCA_038129925.1 Flavobacteriaceae bacterium | reverse complement strand
TGAGTGTTTATGGCGATCTGGATTTATCAGTTATTGACGAACTCCCACCTGGAAGGAAAATAGTCAAAACTTTGCACCGTACAGATGCCAATAGATTAAAAGTCTTTGCCTTTCTCAGAGAACAAATTGCCCTAGGGCGCCAAGTCTACATTGTTTATCCGTTGATTCAAGAATCTTCAAAATTGGATTATAAGGATTTGATGGATGGATACGAAAGTTTGTCGCGAAGCTTTCCCACTCCCGATTATCAAATCAGTATTTTACACGGTCAGATGAAATCAGAGGATAAAGTCTATGAGATGGAGCGCTTTGTCCAAGGAAAAACACAAATCATGATAGCCACTACCGTAATTGAAGTTGGAGTCAACGTGTCTAATGCTTCAGTAATGATTATAGAAAGTGCAGAGCGCTTTGGTCTCTCCCAACTCCATCAGCTTCGAGGACGAGTGGGAAGAGGTGCTGATCAGAGTTATTGCATTTTAATGACCGGTTCCAAACTCTCCAGAGAAGCACAAATGCGTATTGAGACTATGACCAAAAGCAATGACGGTTTTAAAATTGCCGAAGTCGATCTAAAATTAAGAGGTCCTGGAAATTTTATGGGTACCCAGCAAAGTGGGATTCTACAATTTAAAATAGCAGATTTGATCCAAGATCAAGCCTTACTCAAAGCAGCTCGAGATCAGGCTTTGCGAATCTTAAAAGAGGATGCTTCACTGAAAGATGCTGATCATCAGTGTATTAAAAGAACGCTTTCTACATTAAAATTTGAATCCAATATTTGGAATTTCATAAGCTAAAAATGGCAGGATAGATTCTTATATTTGCAATAATAAAGTTCTAAATTATTTTTCTTGAAAATATCTCATAACTGGTTACAACAATTTATAAAGGTAGATCTTCCCAAAGAAGAAATTAGTGTGATGCTTACAGACCTTGGGCTTGAAGTTGAAGGCATTGAAAAGTTTGAAAGCATCAAAGGCGGTCTTAAAGGTGTAGTCGTAGGAGAAGTATTGAACTGCAAACAACATCCTAATGCAGACCGACTCAAAAAGACTGAGGTAAACCTAGGGGATGAAATAGTGCCTATTGTCTGCGGTGCGCCAAACGTAGCCAAAGGGCAAAAAGTTTTAGTAGCGACAGTGGGTAGCAAACTCACATTTCAAGACGGAAAAGAACTTAAAATTGGAAAGAGTAAGATTCGTGGCGAAGTCAGTATGGGCATGATCTGCGCCGAAGACGAACTAGGACTTGGAGACAACCATGACGGAATAATGGTTTTAGACCAAGATCAAAAAGTCGGTACACCAGCTGCAGCCATATTTGATATAGAAGAAGACAGCGTGTATGAAATTGGTTTAACTCCCAACCGCGCAGATGCAATGAGCCATCTGGGTGTTGCAAGGGATCTCAAAACCCTGTGTGTACTGAGACAAATACCTTTTGAATGGCGGTATCCTGAGACCTTGTCTTTTCATGTAGACAACACTCAAAACACCATTCCCGTAAAGATAGAAGACCCAAAAAAGTGCACGCAATATTACGGAGTAACGATTTCCAACCTAAAAGTCGCTCCCTCACCGCTATGGCTGCAAAATAGATTAAAAGCCATTGGAATTAACCCAAAAAATAATATTGTTGACGTCACCAACTATGTGATGCATGAATTAGGACAACCACTTCATGCCTTTGATGCAAGTAAAATTCAAAATCAAGTAGTGGTAAAAACCTTTGAAGAAGGAACTCCTTTTACAACCTTAGATGATGTAGAGCGGAAATTACAATCCCAAGACCTGATCATAGGAGATGACAATCAAGGGCATTGTATCGCTGGAGTATTCGGTGGAAAGGATTCGGGAGTTAGTGACACTACCACTTCAGTCTTTTTAGAAAGTGCTTATTTTGATCCGGTAAGCATTCGTAAAACTGCTAAATACCACGGACTCAATACTGATGCTTCTTTTCGATTTGAGCGAGGTGTCGATCCTGAAATCGGAATAAACGCCTTGAAGCGTGCAGCGATTTTAATCAAACAGCTAGGCGGTGGTTTAATTTCGAGTGAAGTTCAAGAATTTTCCAAACCTTTAGAAGCTGCTGCTCAAATTTTCTTGAGCTATGAAAAACTAGAACAAACCATTGGACAAAAAATTGAGGATAAGGATCTAAACACCATACTCAACGCTTTGGAAATTGAAATCAACAATATTTCTGAAACTGGAATAGGAATGACCATCCCACGCTATAGAGTTGATGTTACCCGACCTGCAGACGTCATTGAGGAGATTTTAAGAGTTTATGGCTATAATCAATTAAAAGAAAGACCACTGCACTTTGAGGCCAATCCTGAATACCAATGGAAAAGTATCCATAAGTTGGAAAATACGATTGCCAAACAACTTTCGAGTTTGGGTTTTTATGAAACTATAAACAATTCTTTAGCTTCTCCAGACTATACTGCAGACTTTTACAGCAGCGTAACGCTTGTCAATCCTCTTGGTCAAGAATTGTCTAAAATGAGGCAAACCCTAATTCACCAAGCTTTGGAGGTTGTTGCTTTCAATCTCAACCGTCAAAACAAAAATCTCAAGTTGTATGAATTTGGGAATGTATACGGAAAGAAAGAGGGGAAATTTATAGAAGAAAAACGCTTAAGCCTAAGTCTCTGTGGTCCAGTATTCGAGTCCTTTTGGGGACAAAAGGAAGAAACAGACCCGTTCTTCTACTTTAAAGGCTTGTTATCAGATTTGTTTATAACACTAGGGTATTTCCAGCTTGAATTTAAAGCATTAGACAGCCCACAATTCGATATGGCTTTTGCCTTAGTGCATCACAAACAAGTCTATGGAAGCTTTGGCCTTATAGCTTCTGAATTAAACAATCAATTCGGAATCGATCAAGATGTAGATGTCGCAGAATTAAATTGGGACAAGCTCACTCAAAATGCCTTTTCAAAAAATATCAAATTCGAAGAGGTCGCCAAATTCCCATCTGTACGTCGAGATTTTGCCTTACTAGTAGATGAAAAAATCACTTTTAAAGAACTTGAAATGGTCGCTTTTAAAACTGAACGTAAAATTCTTACTTCGGTAACTCTTTTTGATGTGTATGAAGGTAAAAATTTACCCCAAGGAAAAAAGTCTTATGGAATCAACTTTAACTTTCAGGATAAAAATAAGACTCTTACGGACAAACAGGTAGACAAAATAATGGAAAAGCTCCTTAAAAACTTTAAAGAAGCCTTTCAGGCTGAGCTCCGTTAATTACTTCTGTACTAGAAAGCTTTTTTTTAGCAATAATTATGCTATTTTTGTGTAAATGAATTTGAATGATGATGTTGAATTTACTACCTAAAACCAATTTAGAAGAAGTGTTGAACAAGACGCGAAGCAAAGCACGCACTTCCCAGAATAGCCTCTCTTTTGAGCAACTCATTGACGCTTTAGATATCAAAACTCAAAACAGTTTTGATTTTGATCAGTTAAAATCTCATAGAATTTATCATCTGGATCAAATCCGAGAAGTATGTATTGATTATCGCTTGCGTTTCTTGGATATTAAGTATTTTAAAAATGACTTGCCGGAGAGTGCACATCAGGCTATCAACAAAATTGAAACTGATCATGGTACAGTTCTTGCTGACTTTAAAGTCATGGCACCTTCTGTTCTTTTTAGATTAGAGCGTAAAGACGATCCCCTTCTTTTTGTTCCTTTGGGAAATAACTATTACTACCTAGTTCACAAGTGGGGAAACGATTTACATCCTCTTCGAAAGTTATTGATGTGGCCTTTTAAAAATATTTGGAATCTTTTACTTATCGTATTGGCAGTGAGTTTTGTCGCAACAGAAATTACCCCTATGGATTTATTCACCAAAACACCAGACCAGGCTTCATATTGGATGCTGTACTTTTTTATGTTTAAAGCAATAGCATCAATTGTCTTATTTTACGGTTTTGCATTAGGTAAAAATTTTAATCCCGCTATTTGGAATAGTAAGTATAATAAATCATAACACCCCATAACTTATGTCCCAGAACTACAAGAAATTGTTTTACGGCACCACCATGGACGTTGCTAAACTCTGTGGTGCTCTTGATACTGTGGGAATCGTCCCAGTCGTAAAAGACCAGGCTGAATCAGCGCGTCTAGCCGGGTTTGGGATTCTTTCCACTGATCAGGAAGTTTGGGTATATCCCGATGAGTTCGAGAAAGCGAGAGAAATTACTCTAGAACTCGGACTTTAAAATTGTTTTCTTACATTTAAGGTCAAACATTGAATTAAACTTTCCCTATGCAATTTGTCATCTTTATAGCCTTCACTCTACTTGTGGGTATAGTAGCCTATCTTGCTACCAGATCAACAAATGAACAATCCGAAGACGGATATTTTTTGGGTGGGCGTAGCCTTACAGGACCCGTAATTGCCGCTTCATTATTATTGACCAACCTTTCTACCGAACAGCTCGTAGGGCTAAACGGCTCTGCTTACAACGAAGGAATATTGGTAATGGCCTGGGAGACCCTTGCTGCAATAGCAATGGTAGTGACTGCTCTCATTTTATTACCCCGCTACCTTAAAGGTGGGCTGACTACAGTTCCACAGTTCCTCGAACGGCGATATGACACTATGACCAAGTCCATCACCTCAGGGCTGTTTTTAAGCGGTTATGTAGTCGTCCTACTTCCTATTGTGCTCTATTCGGGAGCAGTTGCATTGATTGGAATGTTCGATTTGAACACCCTTTTCCAAATGGAACAAAGTCAAACTTTAGTTTTAACTGTATGTTCCATTGGTATAGTGGGCTCCATTTACGCCATCTTTGGTGGACTAAAAGCCGTTGCGGTTT
>JAYPMN010000139.1:0-4875 GCA_038129925.1 Flavobacteriaceae bacterium | reverse complement strand
TCCTCTTTTGCGGGATAATACAACTGAAACCAGGACTTTCCTTCCGTAATTTCTCCAATTTTTTCAATATTGGAAGTGGTTACCGTGCTTAGAATAAAAGGAATGTTGTTTTCAAAGGCAGCCTTTGCCAAAATTTCTGGAGCTTTTGGCCACATCAACCCTTGAAGACCTATGGGTGCTATACCAAATGGAGCATCGTATTCCGTATCAAAAAGGCTTGTTTTTAAACTGACATTTACTGTACTTTTTAAATATTGTGGGACTAACTCAATCTCTCGAAGGTCAGCAGTATTTTTTCTAAGGTTGTGATCATCATTGCATCCACCATCTAAATATTCAAAAGCAAATTTTGGCATTTTAGATTTTGCCTTATTACGTAAATCAGCTATTGAAGGGTATTTGGTGTTGAATTTTTTATTCATAATCTAAATATAAAGAAAAGTGAAGCCTAAACTGATGTACAAAAGAGAAACTTATTTCAAAAATAGTTTAATTTAGTAAGGCCTAGTAAAAACAATAGTGATGAAAACAAAAGGAAATCAAAATTCAAGAAGAAAATTTATAAATAATATTGCAACACTAACTGCTGGAATTACTGTAGGTGGTTCAAAACTATGGGGTGCCCCAGCTTATATCCCGAACTTAATCCGGACCAATGCTTCTTTAAAAGGGGTTCAAATTGGACTGATTACCTATTCCTTTAGATCTTTTGAAGATCAAAGCGCTGAAGCCACACTACAATATATATTAGACAGTGGGGCGAATTCAGTTGAATTAATGGGTCGAACTGCAGAATCATACATCGGACGTCCAGAGAGCAATTTAGACCGCCGAATGTTCTACCGCCTTATGAGAAAAGAGCGTAAAAAAACCCTTACTAAGGATGAAACTAAGCAACTTGCCGAATTTAAAAAACAGCAAAAATCGTTTGATAAAGAAATTGAGAACTGGAAAAAAACACGGTCGATTGATGGTTTTAGTAAACTTAAACAAATGTATAGGGCTGCTGGAGTTGAAATTTATGCATTTAAGCCCGACTATTTATTAGCTAAAGGAAATTCAGATGTTGACATCAATTATGCTATGCAAGCAGGAAAAATGTTAGGCGCAAATCATGTTACACTCGAACTTCCAAACGACCCTTTACATTCACTTAGATTGGGTCAATTGGCACAAAAAAATGGAATTAAAGTTGCTTATCACGGTCACGAACAGCAACATGCGCACTGGTGGGATACTGCACTCGAACAATCTTCTCACAATGCAATAAATCTTGACCTTGGACACTATACTGCTGCTGGAAATACAGACAGTAAGGAATTTATACAAAAGCAGCATCAAAACATACTCAGTATGCATGTTAAAGACAGACAAAATCCTGAAAATGGAAAGAAAAATTTACCCTTTGGTCAGGGAGATACCCCTATCAAAGAAGTCTTAAAGCTGATGCGGGATCAAAACTATAATTTTCCTGCAACTGTGGAGTACGAATATCGAACACCAAAGGGCTCTTCTGTCATAGAAGAAGTCAAAAAAAGTATTGAATACTGTAAAAATGCGTTGGAATCATAATTCAGTTAATTTTTATAAAACATAAATTAGTAGACTGCTTTTTTTTAAATTAGACTGACTACTACTTAAAAACTATTTTATCTGCAACCTGCTGACATTTTATAACTACTGAATTTTCTACGATACTATAAAATATCTTTTTCCCGTTTTAGTCTTTGCTCTCGTAACGTCTGTCAAGTCCTAAAGCTGACTGTCCACCTAACGAAGCGTAGATTACACAGGCAGCCAAATAAGTCCCGTTAGGACTTGGATGTTTGTCATCATCTGTTAATAAACGTATCTCTGGGTATAAAGTAGAAAACAAATCAAACCCTCTACCCACAGGTATGGTTTCAACATCTTTATGTTGATTCCCAATAAGCATTAAATTAGATTCTATCTATTTTGAATTATTTGATAACTTTACATCAACCGGAAAGTTTGGGTACATCCAGGTGGTTTAGAGATAAACTTTTGTTTGTAAAGGCAATAATGATTTTAACTTAGAGAAGTAGAGTTCAGTAGTTTCCTTAAATTTTAAGGGGTAAGTACTTTGATCTTGAAAGATAATTCGATGATAAAAAGTTTCAGATAAAATCTTTTTTGGTTTTTAAATTTTTATTCCCCTGGCAATGATCCCTTAGTGTTGACCCTCCTGTAATAGTTTGACTCAGATCCCACTGTATCTTTTGTTGCTGTGTCATTTTCTCAACTTGATTGGTCAAGTTTCAGAAGAATGTAAAACTGTTTCCAACAAAAAGAATTTTTTCTTGGTTTTGCGCCATTAGAACATTTGAAAAAAGAATAAATAAAAATATGAAATCCCTCATTTGGAACTGTAATTTTCAACTGTGCCCTCCCAATCTGGATCAGCAGCACCAATCCAAGATTTATTGATAGAATCATATGCTATGGCATGAACACGACCAAAACGTGCTTTTTGATCTATCATCTTTACAGGATAAGAATTTGGACTTAAATCGGCATTCAAATCTTTAACTCCTTGGTGATCTTCTATCCACAATGAGTCTTGAAAAGGATATACCCTTGGCAAAAGTAAGGCTTGATTTAAGTTGTGTTTTTGGACAAAATAACGCTGTGCAACTTGAGTTACAGCAGTGACTATTCTGCTACCACCAGCAGCACCAATGGCTAAAGTGACTTGATCTCCATCCAAAAATAGAGTAGGTGTAATATGAGAATTTGATCTGTCTCCTGGCTTGTATTCCCCTAGATACCCTCCTAAGGTAACTGCATAAAGAAAGCCCAATTCTGCTGAAGCGACTTTTGATCCCATATTAGGACCAATAGTTTGTGTAAGACTGACAACATTACCCTGCTCATCTGCTGTTGTAAGATGAGTAGTATGACCCATTGATGCAATCCAGGATGCTGGCATTTGTTTATAACTTTCAGTTACAAGATTTATCTGATTTTCCTCAATTTGCTTTGCCCATTTTAAAGCTTTTTGATAAGAAAGTATCTGCTTTAATGAGTCTCTATTTTTTTGATACTTACGATATGTGTAAGCTAATTTAGTAACCTCGCCTAGATCAAATGCCCAGTCTTTCTCTGTTTGTGCAGGTGGTATTTGATCTAATATTTGCAAAATCTGTATGGTAATTGCTCCGTAGGAAGGTAAATTTAAAGCCTTTACCGTAAAACCTTGAAACGACCCCTCTAGTACTTCAGCATCTAGGGCATTGTAGTTTTTTAAATCCTCTAATGTGAGTAATCCTCCATTCGATTGTATATCGTTTACCATTTTTTGAGCGACCTCTCCCTCATAAAATCCAGCTTTACCTTTTAAAGCAATCGATTTTAAAGTTGACGCTAGTGTCTTTTGAATTACCCAGTCCCCTTTTTGAAACGATTCCCCTTCTGCATTTAAAAAATGCTTTTTAGTGCCTTCAAATTGCTCAAAAACTTCTTTAGCCAATTGTTGCCTTCTTGCTTCTCCTGCTAAAATTTCAAATCCATTTTCAGCATAATGAATCGCTTGCTCCATTACTTTTTGTAAAGGCAAAATACCGTGCTCCTTGTGAAGTTTAAGTAAACCAGCTACTACACCAGGGATCCCTATAGTTTGATAGCCTGAAGAAAATTTATCTTCCGATGGTTTGTAATTCATTGGAATTTGAGTTGAGGCATCTACTCCTCCAATATCACCAGAAACTTTACGAAAAATAGCCTGTAATCGTCCTCCTATTCCACTCATACTAGGTTCAACAACAGCCAGTGTAAATCCCGCTGCGACCGCTGCATCAAATGCATTGCCTCCTTGCTCATACATTTTTTTACCCGCCAAAGAAGCTAGTGGATGAGCAGCAGCAATAGTATTATTCTTATATGGTGAACTACCAGCTGTTTGACAACAAAAAAATAAAAAGACAACAACTGAAATAAAGACTGATCTGAACATAAAAAAGGGTTTTTAAGCAAGTTACAAACCCTTTTTAAGAAGTACTAAATATTGTTAACGTTTAAAAGATTTTATTCAGGATCAGTTTGAAATTGACTCAACGATAATTTCCAAATAAAAACCTTCCATTTGGGAGGGTTATTGTATGATCATATAGTCTTAGTCTTATTTTCCATTTTGCATGGGGTCAGTATCACTCATAACCTTGTTAAGAGTAAAGTATACGGGGCAAAATTTTGTGAAAGGACTTATTACTTGTAAAATCCCCACACCAATTGCAATATAAAGGAAATCCAAATTTCCTGTTTGAATTGTTAATCCAACGCTAGCAAGGTATAAAAGTCCACATATTGCGTCATGCGCTCTTACTTTTTTAATGTTTTTAGTTGCATTCATTTTAAAATGGTTTAAGGTTATTAATTCTAAACTTAAGAAGATAATTTTAAAAAACAAATTATAGAGCTGCATAAAAATCCGCAATCTCATTTAAACAATTAGTTACGGATTTATTAAGTACCTCGGGTGGGAGTACACCCTATGCAAACATGTGTTTTACAGATCTTACCATATTTAGCTATATAACTCTTTATTTACGATACTTTACAGAGGATAATAGATAAATCTATTCTTGCTATGTATTTCATAAAATTGGATATTATTGTATAATTTGTTGCCAATATGTTGCCAAATAGATAAATTTACATATGCCTTCCTTCTCATATAGAATAAAATCAAAAGAAGACAAACACGTAAGCATCTATGTCTCTTTTAGACCTCAAAATTCAAAGTCTGTATTTTCAAGAACTGGATTTACAATACATCCATCCGTGTGGAGCTCGGCTAAGAAAAGAGCTAAACCAGTGTCTGTTGAGTCAAAAAATCTTAACAATAAACTGACAGAA
>JAYPMN010000138.1:0-4902 GCA_038129925.1 Flavobacteriaceae bacterium | reverse complement strand
CCATACTGACGTGATAATTGATATTTTCAATATTGGCTTTATAACTAGGAGCAAGTTTGTAACCAGTCATGGGGATCATGCTCATGCTTTCGATTCCTCCTGCGATATAAATTTCTCCAAAGCCTGCCTTAATTTTAGCGACTGCCTGAGCAATGGCTTCAAGTCCAGAGGCACAATAACGATTGATGGTCACCCCAGGGGCTTCTTTTCCTAATGCTCTTGCTGAAATTAGTCGTCCGATTTGCAGACCTTGCTCACCTTCAGGATTGGCACAGCCAACAATGATGTCATCTACCGTTTTTGGGTCTATCTCAGGCACTGCATGCATCAAGTGTTTGATCACATCCACAGCTAAATCATCTGAACGGTAATTTCTAAACCCTCCTTTTTTTGCTTTTCCAATCGCAGAGCGATAGCCTTTTACAATATATGCTTCCATGATTTAATTTCTTAAGGGTTTATTGTTCATTAGTAAGTACTGTATTCGATAAAGAGTTTTTTGATTCCCCAATAAACTCATAAAACCTTCTCTTTCAATATCGAGTAGATATTGCTCACTGACAGGCTGCGGTGCTGTCAAGTCACCACCACAAATAACGTAGGCAATTTTTTGAGCAATTTCCACATCGTAATCTGACATGTATTCACCCATTCTAAATTCGTTGATAGCTGAATACAATACGCTCATTCCTGCTCTTCCTAAAACCTGAATGTCTTCTCTTGCGGAAGGTGCAATATAATTTTGAGCCATATCCAATACTTTAGCTTTAGCCAGTCCGATATTCATTGGAGTATTGACACAAACCTTGTCTCTTTCTTTTCTTAGGTATTTCAAATCAAAAGCTTCATGTGCTGAAGTTGAAACTGCCGCAGTAGCTATGGATTTGAAGTAATTGATCAGAGTCGGTGATTTTACGTCTCCTTCAAAAAAATCGTCTGAAGCTCGGAGGGCAAATTCTTTAGTTCCTCCCCCACCCGGAAGGAGTCCTACTCCAACTTCAACCAAACCTATATAAGATTCTGCCGCATAAATTCCAGCGTCACAGTGCATCGCTATTTCACAACCTCCTCCGAATACATAGCCCTGAGTTGCAACAACAACTGGAAATTTAGAAGTGCGAATTTTCATATTGATCTGCTGAAAATCATCGACAAAGCGTTCTAAAACATCAAACTGTTTTTGCATTGCAAACATGCCGATATTCATCAAATTGGCTCCTACAGAAAATTGTTTGGCGTTGTTTCCGATAACCAAGCCTTTCCAATTCCCTTCTTCAACCAATTGAATGGTTTCCAATAATGCTTTACCAACCCCTTCGCCTATAGAGTTGCTTTTACCAGTAAATTCAAGACAAAGAACACCCTCACCTATGTCATGGACAACACATTCACTGTTTTTTACCAGTGGCGTATTGGATCTAAAACTGTCTAAAAGTACAAAGGCTTCTGTTCCAGGAACAGCTTCGTATTTTTTAGTATCAATGTTATAGAATTTTTTCTTCCCTGATTCGAATTTATAGAACTGAGAATTTCCGCTTGTTTTCATTTCTGCAATCCAATCGGGTATCGTTGCACCCACTTTTTCAATCAGATTTATTCCCAATTCAAACCCCATCAAATCCCAGTATTCAAATGGGCCATAATCCCAAAAATAACCGGTGCGCATGGCATCGTCTACAGGATAGTATTGATCGGATATTTCAGGAACACGAGCTGCTGAATAACCGAATAATTGACCAAAATATTCTGCAAAAAATTGTTGCTCTTTGGTGTCGCCATCCACTAGGTATTGCAGTCTTTTGTTCATCAACTCCATCCCTTTTGCTTTTTTTACGACCTCCATTTTGGGTCGTATGGCAACTTCATACGTCAGTGTTTTAATGTTTAGTGCATTGATAATGGTTTTTCCCTTTTCATCTTTCTCAGAGGTCTTTTCATAAAATCCTTTCCCTGTTTTGTTTCCAAGGAATTTATTGTCCAAAAGATACTTTACAAACTTGGGTTCAGGACGATTTTTAAGTTGGTCGATATAGTCGTCGCCTTTGACATTTGCTGATACAAAACGAGTCACATTATCCCCTGTGTCCAAACCAACTAAGTCCTGCAAACGAAAAGTTGCAGTATTTGGACGCCCGATTAAAGAACCCGTCATGGCATCGACTTCTTCGATTTTAAAATTGTATTTATCTGTGAGTAACGTCATTTCGGTACCTGACATTACTCCTATACGATTTCCAATAAAAGCTGGGGTATCTTTACAGAGAACCGTTTGCTTACCAAGGGTCACTTTTCCAAACTCCATAATGAAGTCAACAACCTCTTTTTTAGTTTCAGAAATTGGAATGACCTCCAGCAATCTCAAATACCGTGCTGGGTTAAAGAAATGAGTTCCACTAAAACAGCTTTTAAAATCACCTGAACGCCCTTCTGCGAGGAGGTGAATTGGAATACTTGAGGTATTGGAACTGACTAAACTTCCTTTTTTTCGGAATTGATCTACTTTTTCAAAAATCTGCTTTTTGATTTTAAGATTTTCCACTACTACCTCTATAATCCAGTCTGACTCCGCTATTTTCTCAAAATCATCTTCAAAATTACCGGTATGAATTCGCGAAGCAAATGAATTGTGATATAATGAGGCTGGTTTGGATTTAATTGTTTTTTGTAAGGCTGTGCTGACTAACTTATTTCTTAATGTACTGTCTTTGGAGTCACTGTCACTAAGATTAGGGGTGACTATATCCAACATCAATACCTCCATACCGACATTTGCTAGATGGCAAGCTATTCCAGAACCCATTACTCCTGACCCTAAAACAGCTACTTTTTTCAAACGATAATTCATATTGTAGATTTTGAATCATTAAATTTAAATAAAAAAATGACACGGTGTCATTTTTTATTTTTACTTTTATAAAAACATTATTATGAGTCTAGAAAATATGATTTCCCAATTTGATAAACGCGCTTCAACTGCAGCACCAATTGGTGGTTCAATTAAGTTTGAAGTGGACGGTCAGGGGATATTAATCGACGGTACTGGAGAAACTAATACGGTGACTGCCTCAAGCGGTGATGCTGATTGTACCATCAGCTTGACAGCCGAGGTTTTACAAAAACTAAGAGACGGAGATATCAATCCAATGATGGCCGTAATGGGAGGTCAAATAAAAATTACTGGAGATATGGGATTGGCGATGAAAGTCCAGTCCTTGATGGGGTAATACGCTCTAATAGTAATTTAAACCTCGCAACTCATATCAGCACCACAACACTGTGGTGATTTGATTTTACCCTCACAATTTCTACAAATTGAAATTTGAACGATACTGCCGTCTTCTAGGGTTAAGTGGTCGTTTTCAAGCGGTTGGTCACATTTAGCACAGCTAGCATTAACTGCCATACCACATGATGAA
Organism: Flavobacteriaceae bacterium; assembly: GCA_038129925.1. Taxonomy (GTDB): domain Bacteria; phylum Bacteroidota; class Bacteroidia; order Flavobacteriales; family Flavobacteriaceae; genus MS024-2A. The sequence continues at coordinate 1,486 of JAYPMN010000138.1, read as the reverse complement.
CATTCGTAAGTTGCCATATTTTAAATTTAATCATTGAATCTAAATTACTTATTTTTTTGCAGATGTCTTAAAATTTGTTCCCAAAGTATAGACTAGCCAAATCCAAGGAGTTCCGTGAATAATAAGATCAAAAACATCCATGGCAGACATCCCTATTCCTCCACCCATAACCCAACGAATTTTTCCTGCCAAATGTGGTTCTGGAGAAAAAGGTGCAAGACCAAGGGTTAGAGATAAAATCAAAGGAGTAACCAATCTAGACTTCAAAAAGGAATTCATTCTTTTTTGTTTGTTATTGTTGTGGGCCAAGGTACAATTTCTCCAGTAGCTTTGTCTGCTGGCATTTGTGCATTTACGGCTTGTAGATGAGCTGTTAAAACTGTCGCTAGTTCCTTTGTTTTTTTAGTATTTGATTTAATTAAATTATACTCTTCTTGGATATCATCTTTTAAATTGTACAGTTCCAAGCTCTGATCAGCGTGGAAATAAATCAACTTCCAATTTCCTTGACGAACAGCGCTATAACTCCCTATACCCGGCCCCTCTGGCCCCCATTCATTAGGGTAATGCCAAAACAATGGACGGTTGATTACTTTCTCGTCCTGATTTACAATCAACGGAACAAAACTCTCTCCGTCTACTATTTGAGGTAAGGTATCATAATTCACTTGAGCAATTTCCAAAATAGATGGAAAAAAATCTTCGATGATTATGGGAGTGGGATTAATTTTATTAACAGGAGTTTTGTTGGGCCAATAAGCGAGCATCGGTACACGTATACCGCCTTCATAAATCGATCCTTTTCCACTTTTTAAGGGAAGATTGTGGGTGTGTTTTTCACCTCCTCTTGCCACAGCGCTGAGTCCCCCATTGTCAGACATGAACAAGATGACAGTATTACTTTGTAGTTCATTGTCCTCAAGATAATTGAGTACCCCTCCCAAAGCTTCATCCATACTTTCAATCATGGAAGCATATCTTGCCTCAGCTTCCTCCATACCCATTTTGCGATAGGATTCTATAAAACGGTCATTTGCCATTAAAGGCGTGTGGATTCCATAAAGCGAAAAGTACAGGAAAAAAGGTTGCTTATTTGCTACCGGCTCACTTACAGCCTGGAGTACTTCTTTGGTGAGAGCTTCAGTCAAAAAGATATCTTTACCATGGTATTTTTCCAAACCAGGAACTGCCCACACTTCTTTACCAGGCTTTCCATTTCCAAAATTATCACGACTTAAATAACTTTCTGGTGCTCCAGCTGCATGGCCTGCAATATTAATGTCAAAACCTAAATTGAGTGGATTGGAAGAAGGGTAGCCAATGGCTCCAAAATGAGCTTTACCTGCATGTATGGTATAATATCCTTTTTCAGACAATAGTTGTGGAAGGGGTTTTGCATACGCTGCATTTGGTGTAGATGGGTATAAACCAATACCATTAAAATTCCAATCTGGAAAACTCAAACTGGGATGATTGAGTTCCATCG
>JAYPMN010000137.1:0-4913 GCA_038129925.1 Flavobacteriaceae bacterium | reverse complement strand
ACGGATAGGTTTTGTCGTCTTTGAGCAGGATATTGTATCGAGGTTTGTATTTTTTAATCAGATTGTTTTCTAAAAGCAGGGCATCCATCTCAGAAGAAACAACGATGTGCTCTACACGAACAATATTTTTAACTAAGAGTGCAGTTTTACGATTGTCGTGATTTTTTGTAAAATAAGAATTGACACGTTTTTTGAGGTTTTTGGCTTTTCCAATGTAAATGATCTTATCCTGCTTATCGTAATACTGATATACACCCTCTATCTCGGGAAGACTTTTTAATTGAATTTCAAGCTGTTCTGATTTCACAAAACGAAAATATTGATTTTCTTTGGCATTGAATAAATGTCTGAAGGATTTAATGAAAATGAAGCAAACCAAGTCAGCACTTAGAGCCTTTTATCTGCAAAAAAGAAAGGACCTCCCCGAGGAAACTCATGAAAAACAAAGTTTTGCTATTGCCAATCGGTGCTTGGAGTTACCCATCTGGGAACAGCAATATTTTCATCTGTTTTTACCAATAGAAACAAAAGCAGAAGTGGATACTTCTCTGGTGCTTACCCTATTGCAGGGTAGGGATAAAGAGGTTGTCCTTCCTAGGCTTAAGGGGGAAATAACATTGGAACACATCTTACTCACAGAAAGCACTCGTATTGTCAGTAACAACTGGCAAATACCCGAACCCGTTGACGGAATTATGTTTGATCCCAAACTTTTAGAGGTTGTTTTTGTTCCATTATTGATTTGTGATCTCAAAGGTCATAGAGTGGGTTACGGTCAGGGATATTACGACAGTTTTCTAAGTCAATGCAAACCAGAGGTAGTTAAAATAGGGCTCTCTTTTTTTGATCCAGTTGATGCCATTATGGATATTTATGAGGGGGATATTGCTTTGGATTACTGTGTTTGCCCAGATAAAATTTACAGCTTTTAGCTTTCCGTTTTAGCGAAAATACTTTTGTTAAATACAATTAAAATTCCTACCCCTGTACTGATAGCAGTATCAGCTATATTGAAGATGTATTGAAAGAACAAAAAGTGTTGACCCCCGATCCAAGGCATCCAATCTGGCCAATCCCATTCGACCAGGGGAAACTGCAGCATGTCTACAACCCGTCCGTAAAATAAGGGAGCATAACCCTGCTCCGGGAAAAGAGTAGCGACATTGTTATAGCTGTCTGAAAAAATAAGCCCATAAAAAACAGAATCGATAATATTACCTAATGCTCCAGCAAATATGAGCGCCAATGCCCATTTGAGGAGTATGTGTACTTGTTTTCTGACGGCGTCCCACAACCAGTATCCCAACCCAAAAATGGCGATAATTCTAAATAATGTCAGAACTAGTTTTGCTTTTTTTTCAGTGATGAATGGAATAAAATCATTGAGTTTAGTTCCCATCGCCATACCGCTATTTTCAACAAAAAGGATTTTAAAAAACCCCCAATCTATAATAGCAGGGACGCCATAACCAGACAGTGGATAATTTAGTTTAATATAAAACTTACTGGTTTGATCCAATATTAAAACCAGACTTACAACAGCTATCGCCCAAGCAATAGTAAAGTATGTTTTTTTTGTTTTCAGAATGTTGGACTGCTATTTTTGCATGTTTTTCGCCTCTATACTCAAGGTAGCATGAGGGACTAAATACAAGCGCTTTTTGTTGATTAATTTGCCAGTTACACGGCAAACACCGTAAGTTTTATTTTCAATTCGGATAAGCGCATTTTTTAGATCCCGAATGAATTTTTCCTGCCGAATAGCAAGCTGAGTATTTGCTTCTTTAGACATGGTTTCAGAACCTTCTTCAAATGCCTTGAATGTTGGAGCGGTGTCCTCAGTACCGTTGTTTCCGTCGTTCATGTAAGCACTCTTCAAAAGCTGAAGATCTGCTTTTGCTTTTTCAATTTTTTCTTCAATTAAAGTTCTAAACTCTTTCAATTCAGCATCGGTATATCTCGTTTTATTGCTCATGACTTTAGTTTTTTTATTTGAATGGTTGTTTTTATGGTATCAAATTCTAGAGGAACCCCCTGCTCAACAGTCGCTTTAAAGGTTAAAGCAGTCGCTAAAGTTTCAGACAATATATAACTTTTATTTTCTGCAACCGCAGCTTGGAGTTGGACTTCTTCTTCTAAGTAAATTTCAATTTGGTCTGTTACCTCAAAGCCACTGTCTTTACGGTGGTTTTGAATACGATTGACCAATTCCCTTGCCAGACCTTCTTTGACCAGCTCAGGAGTTAATTTCATATCTAAGGCAACAGTTAAACCGTTGCTTTGTGCAACTTGCCACCCTTCAATGTCTTTAAAGTAGACCTCAACATCAGTAATTTCTAATTGGACTGATCCACCGTTGATTTGAAGTTCAATACTTTTTTCATCCTCCAACTGTTGAATTTGTTCAGGCACCAAATTTTGAATGGCTTGAATTACGGACTTGAGGTCTTTCCCAAATCGAGGGCCGAGTGTCTTAAAATTAGGTTTAATTTCCTTAACGAGTAAACTGTTTTCATCATCTAATAATTCAACCTCTTTAATATTGATCTCTCCTTTAAGTTGTTGACTGATATTCTCAATACGTTTGCGTTCTGCCGAATTTTTTACAGGAACAATTAATTTTTGTAGGGGCTGTCTTACTTTGATTTGTTCCTTTTTACGCAATGACAAGGCCAATGAGGTGAGTGTACGCGCAGTATTGATTTGTTCTTCCAATTCAGTCTGTACAAACTCTTCTTTGAACTGAGGGAAGTCGCTTAGATGAAGCGAATCATTGTCTAACGTTAAATCCTGGTAAAGGCGGTCCATGTAAAAGGGAGCTATTGGTGCAGCAAGTTGACATACAATTACCAAACATTCGTGTAAGGTTTGATAGGCTGCAATTTTATCCTGCCCGTAATCTCCTTTCCAAAAGCGTCTTCTGCAAAGGCGGACATACCAGTTACTCAGTTTTTCTTGTACAAAATCCGAGATTGCTCTAGTGGCTTTAGTAGGCTCATAGTCTTCGTAAGCAGCATCTACCTGTCGTATGAGTGAATGCAATTCTGAAAGTATCCACTGATCTAATTCGGCTCTTTCGTTTAAGGCAATGGCAGTTTCCTTTTCAGGAGAAAAGCCGTCAATATTCGCATAAAGACTAAAGAAAGAATAGGTATTGTATAAGGTTCCAAAAAATTTGCGTTGTACTTCCGCGATACCTTCTAAATCAAATTTTAGATTGTCCCAAGGGTTGGCGTTGGAGATCATATACCACCGCGTAGCATCAGGGCCATACTGATCTAACGTTTCGAAAGGATCTACTGCATTCCCCAATCTTTTTGACATTTTTTGTCCGTTTTTATCGAGGACTAAACCATTTGAAACGACATTTTTATACGCTTTTTGTCCAAAAACCAAGGTAGCAATGGCGTGAAGGGTGTAAAACCATCCACGGGTTTGATCCACTCCTTCGGCAATATAGTCTGCAGGGAAACATTTCGCCTGGTCGATAAGGTCATTATTTTCAAAAGGATAGTGCCATTGGGCATAAGGCATGGATCCAGAGTCAAACCAAACATCAATTAAATCAGCTTCTCTAGTCATCGGTTTACCATTATCACTACATAGTATCAAGTCATCAACACTGTGTTTGTGCAAGTCTATTTGATCGTAATTGGTATCAGAAAAATCATTTGGCACAAAACCATCCAAAGGATTGACGTTCATAAATCCCTTAGCAACCGACTCTTGCACAGCTGCTTTCAGTTCTTCTATTGAACCAATTACTCGAGTTTCCTTTCCGTCCTCTGTTCTCCAAACCGGTAAGGGGATCCCCCAGAAACGAGAACGAGAGAGGTTCCAATCGTTGGCATTTGCCAACCAATTTCCAAAACGTTTTTCGCCGGTAGCTTTAGGTTTCCAGTTTATTTCATTGTTGAGAGAGGTCATTTGATCCCTGACCTCCGTTACCTTGATAAACCATGAATCCAATGGATAATAAAGTATGGGTTTGTCTGTTCTCCAGCAATTGGGATAAGAGTGAACGTATTTCTCTACTTTAAATGCTTTATTTTCTTCTTTAAGTTGGATAGCTATATCCACATCAGTCGAGCGTTCTGGCGCTTTACCTTCTGGATAGTATTCATTTTTTACAAACTGGCCTCTTAAACGGCCCACTTCTTTTCTAAAACGACCTTGTAAATCTACTAGTGGAACTAAATTTCCATTTTCATCTTTAACTAAAAGAGGCGGAACTTCTGGGCTTGCTTCTTTGGCAACTTTGGCGTCGTCTGCACCAAAAGTAGGAGCAGTATGAACAATACCAGTACCGTCTTCTGTAGTCACAAAATCACCGGCAATTATACGAAATGCATTTTCGGGATTGGTCAATGGAAGCGGTGCTTCGGACCAAAGCTGTTCGTAGCGAATGCCAATTAAATCTTTTCCTTTAAGATTGTTTTCGATGAAGTAGGGTATGTGCTTGTCCCCTGCTTTGTAGTTACTTAAATCGTCTTGTTGGCTGTATTTTTTACCGAATTGTTTGGAGATTAATTCTTTGGCTAGTATTACACGAATTGCTTTATGTGTATATTGATTAAAGGTAGATACTACAACATAGTCAATTTTTTCTCCAACGGTTAAGGCAGTATTGGAAGGCAAGGTCCAAGGGGTAGTCGTCCAAGCCAAAAAATAAAGTGGAACATTGCTTTTTAATTGTTCTGGAAGATTGGATTCTACAGCTTTGAATTGGGCGGTAACCGTTGTATCTGTGACATCTTGATAGGTACCAGGTTGGTTGAGCTCGTGTGAGCTTAAACCAGTTCCCGCCATAGGAGAGTACGGTTGTATAGTATAGCCTTTGTAAAGCAGATTTTTTTCGTAAATCTGTTTGATAAGCCACCAAACCGTTTCCATATATTTGGAGGTATAAGTGA
>JAYPMN010000136.1:0-4951 GCA_038129925.1 Flavobacteriaceae bacterium | reverse complement strand
GAAGTTCTTGAACAAAATTAGTTGGCATTTATTTTTTGAGTAAAGATAGATTTCTCTGAGGTAAACCAAAAATCAAAATCAAAAAAGTGTACTTTAGTTCTTATGATTTTGGTTACCGGAGGAACGGGAATGATTGGTGCTCATTTGCTCTTGGTCTTTGCTAAAGACAAGCTTGACACCCTTGCTCTTTACCGGTGGACAAGCAGTATAGATAAGGTTGCCGATTTCTTTAAATTAATGGCTCCAAAAAATCCAGAATACTTTAACAGCATCCAATGGCATCAGTCAGACCTTTACGATCTTGTACAATTAGAAAAAATATTTCCAAAGGTCACCGAGGTATATCACTGCGCCGCAAAAGTCTCTTTTGCTCAATACCATACCGATAAGTTAATCAAAACCAATATTGAAGGAACTGCAAATTTGGTTAACCTAGCCATAAAGTACAAGATTAAGAAATTTGGCTACCTCAGTTCAGTGGCTGCACTGGGTGTAGAGTCAGCAGTAAAGCTTGTAAATGAGGAACACCTTTGGAATTCAAGTGAAATCCATACCCCATATGCCTACTCTAAATACGGGGCAGAGCTTGAAGTTTGGCGAGGGTCACAAGAAGGCCTAGAGGTCGTTATCGTAAACCCAGGGATTGTTTTAGGAAGCCATTTTTGGAATCGTAGTAGCGGAACTTTAATCAAACGAATATCCAGAGGTATGAACTTTTATCCTACAGGCAATGCGGGTATCGTTGCTGTAGATGATGTGGTTGATATACTCATTAGATTGATGAAATCTACTATCAAAAATGAACGCTTTATTCTAGTAGCGGAAAATCTTAAATACAAGGATTTGATTCAACAAATAGCTGTCGCCCTAGAGGTTAAGACAGCAAAAATTCCGCTATCAAAACCACTTCTCTATTTGCTCTATATACTTGACAAAGTTGCATATGCTCTTGGACTCAAAAAGAGTTTTTTGAATCAAGCTACAATTCAAAGCTTGTGTAGCCCTCAAAAATACGATGGATCAAAAATTGAACGGAGTCTGGACTTTAAGTATCAAAGTACAACAGAGACCATAGAGGGGATTGCGACTGAATTCAGATCGGAGGACTAGCTATTTTTTTTGGAGTTTACCCAACTCAGTTAAGCTGTCTTTAACCTTATCCATTCTTTTTAGGATATTGGAGTACAAACGGGAATAAATCCTTGGGAATTTAGCGTAATAATTATCGCTTTCTACCAATTGTAAACTGTCTATACCGTATTTTTTATAAATATAGGGCTTACCATAAACGACCTCGAAGTCTGGGTTTTTAGGTTTGAAGGTGCTCATGGCATCCAAAACCATAATGTCGTATAACACTCGTTCCATGACAGATTCTTTTATCAAATTATCTGGTTTTTCAACAGCTCCTGTTGAACTACAAGATAAAATCATGCTGGTCAAGATTAAACTTAGAATAAAGTTTACAACTATTTTCATTTTCTGTCAAACGTTAATTCCATGGCTGCTGATTGAGGGTGAACCTGCCCTTTAGAATAAGCCAACTGTCCGTTAAGAAGCGTTGTTTCGACATATCCTTTAAACTGGGTTCCTTCAAAAGGAGACCAACCACATTGATAGAGAATATCGTTTTTTGTAACCTCAAATTCTTTGTTTAGATCGAGTATGACGAGGTCTGCATAGTAGCCCTCACGAATATAACCACGGTCTTTAACATCAAAAAGTAAAGCCGGATTATGACATGCCTTCTGAACGATTTTTTGAAGATTAATTTTTCCCTGATGAAAGGCGGTGAGAAGTGCTGGTAGCGCATGCTGAACCAGTGGACCGCCAGAGGGGGCTTTAGTGTAAACCTGATTTTTTTCCTCATCAGTATGAGGAGCATGATCTGTTGCCAATACGTCTAATAAGTCCGAATTCAACCCTTCCCAAAGCGCAGCTCTATCATCTTTTGTTTTTACGGCTGGATTCCATTTTATACGTGTTCCTTTAGTCTCATAATCTTCAGCTGAAAACCACAAATGATGGATACAAACCTCAGCAGTGATTTTTTTCTCTTTTAAAGGAATATCATTTCTAAATAATTCCAACTCTTTAGCTGTAGAAACGTGAAATACATGCAAACGAGCTCCTGTCTCCTTCGCTAGTGCAACTGCCTGAGAGGAGGATAAATAACAAGCTTCCTCACTCCTGATTAGAGGGTGTTCAGCCATTGGAATAACATCGCCGTATTTTTCTTGTGCTGATTTCAAATTCGTTTTTATAGTTTGTTCATCTTCACAATGAACGGCAATCACTAATTTAGTACTACTAAAAATAGCTCTCAATACCTCCGGATTATCCACCAACATATTTCCAGTTGAAGAACCCAAAAAAAGTTTTAATGCAGGAACGCGTTGAGTGTCTAATGCTAAAATTTCTTCTAAGTTATCGTTAGTACCCCCAAACATAAAAGCGTAATTCGCAAAAGAAGTTTCAGCAGCTATTTGGTTTTTGGCCTCCCACTCTGCTTTTGTTGTCGTTTGAGGTTTGGTGTTAGGCATTTCTAGAAAAGAAGTGATCCCCCCAGCCAAGGCTGCTTTTGACTCAGTATGGATACAAGCCTTATGGGTTAGACCCGGCTCTCTAAAGTGGACCTGATCGTCAATAAGCCCTGGAATAATATATTTTCCACTTGCGTCAATAACTTCAACATCGGGACTAACTTCAATTTTACTGGCAATTTGTTCTATACGATTTCCACAAATCAACAGGTCGCGTTGAAGTATTTCATTCTCATTAACCAGCGTTCCGTTTTTGATTAGCTTATAGGTTTGATTCATCGAAATCTCTTTTTAAAGAAGCGTAAAAATAAAACACCGAAAAGTGCTTCCCAAATAATACTACCATTCATTTTGGATTTCCCTTTTACACGATTGGTAAAAATAATTGGGTGTTCAATGAGTTTAAAATTTTTAAGCCATGCTTTGTATTTGAGTTCGATTTGAAATGCATACCCTACAAACTTGATTTGATCTAAATTGATAGCTTCTAGAACCTGTCTTTTGTAACCTACAAAGCCTGCTGTTGCATCTTTAATTGGCATTCCTGTAATTAATCTAACATAAAAAGAGGCAAAGTAAGAGAGCAATATCCTGCCTAATGGCCAATTGACCACATTCACTCCTTTAATATATCGAGACCCCACAACCAAGTCAGCTTGATTTTTTAAAAGAGCCATCATCGAACTAAGTTCTTTAGGATTGTGTGAAAAGTCTGCATCCATTTCAAAAATATAGCTATACTTTCGCCTCAGTGCCCAGTGAAAACCGTGAACATAGGCAGTTCCTAGGCCTTTCTTATCTACTCTAGACTCAAGAAACAAACGCTTTGGAAACTTTTTCATCATTTTAAGGACCTGATCTGCTGTGCCATCTGGCGATTGGTCATCTACCACTAAGACGTCCGAAGGCAATCCACTCGAAAAAACCGCTTCAATAATTGACTCGATATTTTCAATTTCGTTGTAGGTAGGGATGATGATTAAGGTATTTTCCATAGTATAGGAGTAAAAGTAGCAAATGTCAAGACAACATATCACCTCGTTTACTACAATAATTTTTTAGAAAATCTTTAATTTTGAACTATGGGAGAATGGATAAACAGACCAGACCTTCAGCAAGATTGGATGAGTTTGGTCTTTTTGATCAACTCAATTGTCATTCTAGCTCTTTACAAACTTGACTCTAATCGTTTTATGAGTCTGATTAATATCCTAAAACCTCGTGTCTATTTTGGGAAATACAGTCACGAAAAAGAACTCAACTTTTTTAGCTATTTTAATTTATCTAGCTTTGTCTTGACCGGGAGTACTCTATCGCTTACCTACTTTTCTTTGTCTAATTACACTGGAAAACCACTTCACTCTAGTTTTGAGTTTTATTATTTAGCCTTGGGGTTGAGTCTAATGCTTTTAGCTAGACAGCGACTTATTCAATTTATCTCAAGACAACTGGGTTTTGAAAAATACGTTTACCTTCCCGAATACAAAAACTTTACTTTTGCTACACAATCCTCGTTTTTTATCATTGGACTGATTTTTATTTGGAATTACAGCAGTCTTCCTTCCCTAATTACTGAGTGTCTTATGGTACTTTTGTTCTTTTATTGGATTCTCAATCAGTGTAGAATTTTTTTTTCTTTTTTTAGATCACATCCAGAGAAGCTTATTTATATAATTATTTATCTTTGCACTTTCAAAATAGCTCCTTGGTTTTGGGTCTATTTTATAATTATTGAAACAAAATTGTAATTAGACGTAATTATGAAAGTTAAAACTATTTTAGTTTCTCAACCTGAACCTTCTTCAGAAAAATCACCCTACAGCCGACTCAGAGAAAAACACAAATTAACAGTTAATTTCAGACCGTTTATTCACGTTGAAGGGGTCAAAGGAAAAGAGGTAAGGCAACAAAAAATTGATTTCAATAATTTTCAAAACATCATATTGACAAGTCGAAATGCAGTAGATCATTTTTTTCGTCTTTGTAAAGAAATGCGCTTTATTGTTCCAGACAGCACCAAATATTTTTGTCAATCAGAGGCTGTTGCTTATTACCTTCAGAAATATGTCGTTTACCGCAAAAGAAAAATCTATGTTGGTGAGCGAAGCATTAAAGACTTGGAAAGTACTTTTAAAAAATTTGGAAAGGAAACTTACCTTTTCCCTACCTCTGATATCTTAAAACCCGAAAACCCTGAATTTTTGGATAAGATCAATGTCAATTGGCAACGTGCAATTTTATATCGTACCGTAGTGAGCGACTTATCCGATCTTAGAGATGTTTATTACGATATTCTTGTATTTTTTAGTCCTTCAGGTATTGAGTCATTATTTAAGAATTTTCCTGATTTCGAACAAAATAATACACGAATCGCTGTTTATGGAAATTCAACCACCAAAGCAGCTGAG
>JAYPMN010000135.1:1703-5088 GCA_038129925.1 Flavobacteriaceae bacterium | reverse complement strand
CGAAAAACGGTAGAGAATCAGAATCGAAACGCTTAGGCGTTAAAATTTTTGGTGGTCAGGCTGCGCGTGCGGGAAATATTATCATCCGTCAGCGTGGTACAGCACATAACCCGGGAGAGAATGTTTACCTAGGAAAAGATCATACCTTACATGCTAAGGTTGACGGCATTGTTAAGTTTACAAAGAAGCGAGATAACAAGTCTTTTGTTTCTGTAGTGCCTTTCGAGGCTTAAACAACAATTCTTCTATTAAAATATAAAACCCGCTTTTAAGCGGGTTTTTTTATGATCAATATGTTATTTAAATCTTCTAATATCGATAGTAATCAGGCTTGTAAGGACCTTTAACGGTCACTCCAATATAATCTGCCTGTTCCTCAGAAAGGGTTTCAAGTTCTACGCTAAGGTGTTGTAAATGCAAGGCTGCCACTTTTTCATCCAGATGCTTGGGAAGCATGTACACCTTGTTTTCATACTTATCGTTATGTAACCACAATTCTATTTGTGCAAGTGTTTGATTGGTAAAAGAATTACTCATTACAAAGCTTGGATGTCCCGTAGCGCATCCTAGATTAACCAAACGCCCTTCTGCTAGAACAATGATTTGTTTCCCTTCTTCAAGAGTGTATAAATCTACCTGTGGTTTGATTTCAGATTTTGTATGGCCGTAATTTTTATTCAACCAAGCCATATCAATTTCATTATCGAAATGTCCAATGTTACAGACTATGGCTTTGTCTTTCATATTCAAGAAGTACTCTTTTTTCAGAATGTCTTTGTTTCCAGTAGCAGTACAAACGATATCTGCGTTAGCAATTACAGTAGAGAGTTTTTTGACCTCATAACCGTCCATTGCAGCCTGAAGGGCGCAAATTGGATCAATTTCTGTAACAGTAACAATAGCTCCAGCACCACTGAATGATGCAGCAGTTCCTTTGCCTACATCTCCGTATCCACAAACCACAACACGCTTTCCAGCAAGCATTACGTCTGTTGCTCTACGAATTGCATCTACAGCACTTTCTTTACAACCGTATTTGTTGTCAAACTTGGATTTAGTAACGGAATCATTTACATTGATTGCAGGTAGGGGTAACGTGCCATTTTTCATACGCTCGTATAAACGATGAACACCAGTAGTTGTTTCTTCAGACAAACCGCGAATTTCGTTGACTAATTCGGGAAACTGATCCAATACCATATTAGTTAAATCGCCCCCATCATCTAAAATCATGTTCAAGGGTTGGCGATCTTCCCCAAAAAAGAGGGTTTGCTCAATACACCAATCAAATTCTTCTTCATTCATTCCCTTCCATGCATATACAGGGATACCTGCCTCAGCAATTGCAGCAGCAGCGTGATCTTGTGTTGAAAAGATATTACAAGAGCTCCAAGTCACCTCTGCACCCAGGGCAACCAAAGTTTCTATCAATACTGCAGTCTGAATCGTCATGTGTAAGCAGCCTGCAATTCGAGCACCTTTTAGAGGCTGTGAAGGACCGTATTCTTCCCTTAAAGCCATCAAACCAGGCATTTCTTTTTCTGCCAAGTTAATCTCTTTTCTTCCCCAAGCTGCTTGAGAGATATCCTTTACTTTATAAGGAATGTACTTTGCTGTTTTAGATTCCATAATTGTACCTTTGTTTTAGAGAGCAAAAGTACAACCTTTCTATTCAATATCAAATGCCAGAAAGCCACAGAGAAATCCTAGAAAATGAGACTGAAATGGTCATCTGGAATATTACAGAAACAGAGACCGAATTGCAAAACGGGCTTTCACTTTCATCTGAAGCATTGAAACGTTTGTCAAAACGAAAAAGCAGTGTTCACAGAAAGGGATATTTGGCCATTAGACAATTGCTCAAATCTCTTGGAATCCGCCCTGAAACTCATCAGTACGACAATATCGGCGCACCTTACCTCACTGACGGGCGTTTTATTTCAATTAGTCATACTGGAGATGCAGCGGCTGTCGTTATTTCTTCCGTATCAGTAGGAATTGATTTGGAACATTACAAAGATAAAATTAAGCGTATTGCTACCCGATTTTTGCATGCATCAGAAGGCGAAAGGCCAAAGGATTTGGATGAAATCATCTATTTGACCCAACTTTGGACATCAAAAGAGGCCTTGTATAAACTCTACAAAAAACCAGGGCTAATTTTCAGTGAGCAACTTCGTATTCAACCTTTTCAAAAGGAAGATACTAAAGGAAGGGGTTTTGTGATTGAAAAATCAAAACAAACACATTTCTCACTTCAATTTAGACGCTTTACAAACTATTGTTTAACCCTTGCAACATCAAATTAACACATGAAAATATCTGTTGAACTCACTTTAACACCATTAAAATCAAGCTATGTGATAACGATTAAGCAGTTTATTAAAAGTTTGAGAAATACAGGATTTACAGTAATCGAAAACCCACTAAGCACTCAGCTTTATGGCGAATATGATCAAGTAATGTCCTCCCTCTTACCTTTAGTCAAAAGCACTTTCGAGCAAGAAGATGCAATAATGCTACACCTCAAACTCATAAAAGGCGACCGCAGCAATTATGAACCCGATTTTTGATTTTTTTGTAGACCCCTACAAGACCTATTCTACACTAGATATATTACTTGAAGGGGTTGCTGTAATTTCGGGCTTGCTCAGTGTTTGGTTTGCTAAGCAGGACAAGGTTTGGGTCTACCCTACGGGTATGATCTCAACAGCAATCTATGTTTATTTACTTCTAAAAGCAGGCTTATTGGGGGATTTTTTAATCAATGCCTACTATTTTGCGATGAGTATCTACGGCTGGATATTTTGGACAAAACAAAAAGAGGGAGTTATGGTACACCAAATCGATAAAGTGAGCTTCTCAGAAAAGAAATGGAGTTTTTTTCTCTTTGTACTTTCTCTTCTTTTTGTGGGAGGATTATATACCATCCTGGGAAGCTGGGAAAGTTGGACTGCACCCATAGATACATTTACAACCGCATTGTTTTTTGTTGGGATGTGGCTTATGGCAAGAAGAAAGATTGCACATTGGATTTATTGGATTTTAGGAGATCTTATTTCTATACCCTTGTATCTATATAAAGGACTTGCTTTGACTAGTTTTCAATATCTTATATTTACTTCAATAGCAATTTTTGGTTACATACAATGGAAAAAAGTTTACAACAACAGGATTCAGACTGTTTAAGAATTGTCATTTACGGCCCGGAGTCCACTGGTAAAACAACTTTGGCTAAGGAACTAGCAAAAGAATACCAGACGCATTGGGTCCCAGAGTTTGCTAGAGATTATCTTCAAAAAAAGTGGGATACTAAAAAAGAATTGTGCAGTAAGGAGGACTTGATTCGAATCGTTAAAGGGCAAATGAATGAAGAGAACAGACT
>JAYPMN010000135.1:0-1693 GCA_038129925.1 Flavobacteriaceae bacterium | reverse complement strand
GAACAGACTCGTAAAAACAGCAAAACATTTTCTGTTTTGTGACACCAATGTTTTAGTAACACAGGTTTGGTCTGAAACGCATTTTAACGGTTATTGCGATCCGAGAATCCAAAAATGGGCAGATACTTTTCAGTACGATCATTATTTTTTAACCCACATTGATGTACCATGGCAAGCAGATGACTTAAGGGATCGTCCGAATGACAGAGAGGAAATGTACAAAAGCTTTAAAGCGCTACTAGTTAAAAAAAAGTTACCTTTTACTTTGCTTAAGGGAAGTCACGAGTCCAGAATGGAAATAGCAAAGCAAGTATTAAATAATTTTAACTGAGATGAAATCATTAACAGAAGCGGATTTTGAACAGTTTAAAAACAGCAATAGGTCTGTTGAACTCATTCAGCGCCAGTATGAATTTTTAGTTCATGGGACAGCGTTTCAAAAAGAAATTAAAGCAGCTACTTTAGGCGATGGGATACAAAAGCTAAACCCAAAAACAGAGACTGCTGCCCTTGAAAATTTTAATAAACATAAGGATAGTATAAGCTGGATGAAGTTTGTTCCAGCTTCAGGAGCAGCCAGCAGAATGTTTGCTCCTTTCTTTGCTTTTTTAGAAGCAAAAGAAGAGCCGAATTTTAATTTTGAAGACTTTTGTAAAACAAGGGAAGGATCTAGCATCAAGTTGCTTTTTAGCGAGCTGAAAAGACTTCCATTTTATTCCACAGCTTATGCCAAAATTGTTCAAGACAGTGCTATTTCAATAGACACTGATTTTGACTTTTTTACAGCTTTTGTCAGCATGGTTCTTGATAAGAAAGGACTTGCATATCCAAATCTTCCTAAGGCGTTGATCCCTTTCTTTGTCGATGAGCAAGGCACCCAATGGACGGCTTTTGAAGCACAGCTTTTAGAAGGGCTGCAACTGGGAGACCAACATCAAGCCACTCCCATTCATTTGACTATTGATAAAGAATACAGAAGCTTGTTCGAAACTGCAGAAGCAAATTTCAGAGCCAAACTAACTCCCGAACAACAAAGAGACTTCAGTGTAGAATATTCTTATCAGCACCCCCTTACTGACACTTTTTATTTAAAAGAAAATAACGATTGGGTGAGAGATAAAGAGGGAAAGATTGCATTTAGAAAAGGAGGACATGGCGCCTTATTAGAAAATTTAAACCGATTGGATGCTGATTTAATCTGGATAAAGAATATTGATAATGTTCTATTGAATCAAGACAATGCAGAAGGTGAAAAATGGATGAAAATCTTAGCCGGTCATCTGCTAATGGTCCAAGAGCAAACATTTATGCATTTAGCCAAGCTTGAAACATTAAAGTCAAAAGCTAATTTTAATGAAATTATCACCTTTATTCAAACCTATTTTGATCCCAGCTATCAACTTGATGACTCAGGGAAAATGTCAAACGAAATACTTTACGATTATCTACACAGACCGCTTCGGATCTGTGGGATGATCCCTAACGAGGGAGCAAAAGGTGGTGGGCCCTTCTGGGAAAAAGATGCAAGAGGAAAAAGTTTACAAATTATAGAGGGAGTTGAGTTAGATCCTGAAAATAAAGATCACCAAAAAGAGATTAATCAAAGCTCTCATTTCAACCCTGTAATGATGGTCTGTGGAATAACAAGTCATAAGGGAGAAAAATTTTCACTTTACGACTTTAGAGATGACAA
>JAYPMN010000134.1:0-5107 GCA_038129925.1 Flavobacteriaceae bacterium | reverse complement strand
GCCTGGGGGTTTTTTGGTTGAAAATAAAAAAGCCCCTGATTTAGATTTCAGAGACTTTATTAACCATAAACCAATTCATCGAATTGTAATCAAATTTAATAATTAAATTTTAAAATTATGTGACTTAAGTCACATAATTTTTTCCTAGTTAAGGAAAGGTAATCTACTTAATTTTACCCTCTAGTTGAAGTTTTTTTAAGGATCTTGAGATTACTTCCCTAGAGGTCCCTAGGTCTTTTGCTATTTGCTTATGTGTTTTGCTTTCAGCTATATTACCATTTGACTGAGAATTCTTTTTTAAATAAGAATACAATCGCTCGTCTATCCTTTTAAAACTAAGAGCATTGATTGTATCCAACAAGTCCCAATAACGATTTAAAAATAAATTCAGGATAAGATCATTCCATTCTTTATAATCATTTTGCCAAGTTCGAACTTCTGAATTCGAAACTTTTAAAATCTGACATTCCGAGTCTGTAATAGCTGATACTTTACTTTTTCTATCTCCAAAACTAGCAATCATAGACATCAAACAGGTTTCTCCATCACTAACGTAATAGAGCAGCTGTTCTTTTTTTGTTTCTTTGTCTTCAATAAAAACGCGAACAGTACCTTTTTTAACAAAAGGAATAAAGTCCATAAAATCTCCTACTGATATTATCTTGACGTTTTTAGGGATATCAACAGTGGTAGAAGAAGCATTAATTTCTTCTATAAGTGCAGACGGTAGTAAGTTACTTAGGATCATAGTAAAGCAAAAAATCATTAAACCAATTAGCATCTCAAACTTAGCTAAAGCTTAAATATTGACAAAATTAAATTAGCCTCTATAAAATATGCTGAGTACTTAAGGTTTAAAAAACTCTTCCTCAGTTATTTGATAATAGTTACCCATTTTGGAGGCATCAAAGAAAAAATTGAAAGTGTGCTTTTCCCCGTAATTAATATTAGTTCGCTCGCGATCTTCATAAAAAAAGTCTCTTGACTTAAATTGTACATAAAGTCGTGTTATTGGAAGTTGCTTAAAAACGTATTGGTCGTTATTGCGAATGTAGACGTGTCTTAAATACTTTTTTTCTTGGTCTCTAACCAATACAATTATATCGTGGTCTACTTCATTAATAAGAACTAAGGAGGAATTAGAAACTTCATTAAATACTTCTGGAGGGAAGCGATCTTTAAAGGTTTTGTCTCCTGTTTTTCCTCTTTGTGAGAGAGTAAGAGAAGGAATCATAAGCAGGCATAGAATTAGATACTTTTTCATGGGAATAGATTTTTTATTATTTAGCATATATCTACTAATTTAATGTATTTTGATCAGATTTGCTGATATGCCTTACGAGAAAAAAAAATAAGAAGAAAGGCTGCTCCAACAAAAATCAAAAAAGCCAAATTCAAACTAAAAAGATGAGCGACATAACCTACAAAAGGAGGTGCAAATAAAACTCCAACGGTGGCATAAGTTCCAACAATTGATATTGCTAAACCCGGAGCGTATTTTTTTGAGTGACTTGCTAAACTAAAAGACATTGGAAAAATCGAAGCCACACCCAATCCTGTAATAAAAAAGCCAACTAAAGCCGGGTAAAAAGTTGGAAAAAGTATCAATATTAGTACTCCAAATACGACTACTGAAGCACTGATAAAAAAGAGTTTTTTCATACCTAATAAATTCGTGAGTGTATCGGTGAAGAAACGGGAAAGTGTCATGGCTACCATAAAAAATAAATAACTCAGTGTAAAGAGCTCTGCGTTTACAACTTCTCTAAAATAAACACTGCTCCAATCATAAATTCCACCTTCGCAAACTGCACCACAAAAGACCACCAGTCCTGTATAAAAGATGAATTTATCTGGACTGCCTAAACGCAATTTATTCCCGCCTGTTTCTCGGTCATTTTTCAACAAATATGATGAGGCAGTTAGGCTGAGTATTAAAGCAAAAACAACCACAACTGCTAAGTGAAAAAACATGGTAATGTTGAAGTAAATCATACCTGTGGCGAATAGTATACCGCATAGCCCCCCCAAACTCCAAATACCGTGAAAACTTCCATTTATGGTTCTCCCATAGCGCCTTTGTAGCTGGATTGCCTGGGTATTCATAGAAATGTTAATGGCGCGTAATCCAAAAGCAAAAAAACAAACTACGACCGTTAGTAATTGAATATTTGAAGCATAACCAATTCCAAGGAGTGAAAAAATGTAAATTAAAAAACCAGAAATGAGTAAATAACGACTATCGTATTTTGAAATAAGCCAACCTGAAATTGGAAGACCTATTAAGGAACATATGGGCAGAATAAACAAAAAACTGCCTAATTCTGCCTCATTCATATCAAAAGTAAGCTTGATAGAAGGAATTCTAGATGCCCAAGAAGAAAAACAAAATCCAGAAAGAAAAAAGAATGCACTCAGGGCAAGACGGTGATGCTTATTTGTTTTCAATGCTTTCATTTGAGTTTGCAAAGATCATTTCATTTTTTCTAAATAAAAAACTCCCTTGATATTATTCAAAAAAAAATTACCTTTAATCATTATCAATGTAAAAACTTAACATGAAAAATAAAAAACACGATACTCGAAGATCTTTTATAAAAAAAGGACTTGCTGCTTCTTCAATTATGATTGTTCCACGTCACGTCTTAGGTGGTTCAGGCTATTTAGCACCTAGCGATCAACTGAATTTAGCTGCGATTGGCTCTGGAGGTAAAGGAGCTAGCGATATCAACAATGCTTCTGTAAGAGGAAGGGAACATGTAGCAGCACTTTGCGATGTGGACTTTTCGGGTAGTGCTTCAAAAACTGTAAAGAGATTCCCTAAAGCAAAACAATATGCGGATTATAGGGTCATGTTAGATAAAGAAAAAGACATTGATGCCGTTACCATATCTACACCCGATCATGTTCACGGTCCAGCAGCAGTATTTGCAATGGAACGCGGTATACACGTTTACGTTCAAAAACCCATGACTCACAATATCAAAGAGGCTCGAACACTCACTCAGATGGCTAGAGATCAAAAAGTTGTCACCCAAATGGGTAATCAAGGAGGATCGAATCCTTTACTTAATATGGTACAAAATTGGATTGATACTGACGCCATAGGAGCAGTCTCTGAGGTTAAGATCTGGACAAACAGACCAGTTTGGCCACAAGGAGTTCAAATGCCTGCACCAGACCCAAGTCTAAAACCCGATGCTCTAAATTGGGATTTATGGTTAGGTCCGGCCAAGGAAAAACCCTATACACCTAATATGCATCCTTTCAGTTGGAGAGGTTGGTGGGACTACGGAACAGGAGCTTTGGGTGATGTAGGTTGCCACCTGATAGACATTCCCTTTAGAACCTTAGGATTGAAATACCCTACAGCTGCTGAATGTAGTGTGGGAAGTGTGTACTCTAGAATGTGGACTGCTGATTACATCCCTGAAGGATGCCCACCATCTTCGCTGATCACAATCAATTTTGAAGCAACAGAGAAATCAAAAAAACCAATACAAATGACTTGGAGTGATGGCGGAATTCGACCTCCACATCCTGAAATTATTCCTGCAAATAGCGATATTGGTGGAAAAGATAGCGCTAACGGAGTATTGATCATTGGAGAAAAAGGAATCATCTCAACCAATATCAACGACAGTTCACCACTGATGCCAAAACTTTACCTTAACGATGGTACTACAGACTTTGGACCGGAAATTGAAAAAATGGCAGAACCTGAATACGGTCACCAACGTAAATGGGTAGATGCCTGTAAAGCTGGATTTAATAGTAAGGAACATCTTGCGCTTACTTCATCTTTCGATTATGCTGGACCGATGACTGAAACAGTTTTAATGGGGAATCTTGCGATTCGAAGCTTTATGTTGAGAAAGGAACTAAGAAATGGTCAAATGGATTATTTCGCTCGTAAAAAACTTCTTTGGGACGGTGAAAACATGAAAATCACCAACTTAGAAGAAGCCAATCAATTTGTTTCTAGAGAATATAGGGAAGGGTTTACAGTTTAAACATTTTGTTAATTTCATTTTAGTGCATTCAAAATCAGCAAAATAAATTCAAAAAAAGTCTTGAACCGTTGAATTTAGTTTACTTTTGCCGACAGAATTCATTATATGACAACTTTCAAGTCCCTAGGACTAAATTCGCCACTTCTCACGGCGGTTGAAAAACTAGGATTCGAATCTCCTACGGAGGTTCAAAAAAAAGTAATCCCTTTATTAATCCAAGACAAAACAGACCTCGTTGCCTTAGCACAAACTGGGACTGGTAAAACTGCCGCATTTGGATTTCCCATGCTGCAGCACATTGGGCTTGAAAACAAAAAGACTCAAGGACTAATTTTGTCTCCTACTAGAGAACTCTGCTTGCAGATCACCAATGAAATGGAGCAATACGGCAAGGATTTAAAGCAAATCAATATAGTTGCTGTTTACGGTGGTGCCAACATAACTGAACAAGCGAAAAAAATCAAAAGAGGGGCTCATATCATTGTGGCTACCCCAGGAAGACTAAAGGACATGATCCGCAGAAGATTGGTAGACATTAGCGCGATCAACTTTTGTGTGTTAGATGAGGCCGATGAGATGCTCAATATGGGTTTTTATGAGGATATCAAATCCATTTTAACCCACACACCAGACTCTAAAAATTCATGGTTGTTTTCAGCAACAATGCCCCCTGAAGTCCACACCATAGCAAAAAAGTTTATGAAATCTCCACAGGAGATTACGGTCGGGACAAAAAATGCAGGGACAAAAAACGTAGACCATCAATATTTTATTGTACCAGGTAGAGAACGCTATATCGCATTAAGAGCTGTAGTAGGAATGAATCCAACTATTTTTGGCTGTGTGTTTTGTAGAACCAAAATTGAAACACAAAAAGTAGCTGAAAAGTTAATACAGGATGGTCATAAAGCTGCAGCAATTCACGGTGATTTAAGTCAGAATCAGCGAGATGCTGTGATGCAATCTTTTAGAAAAAAGAAAATTCAATTACTAATTGCAACCGACGTGGCAGCTCGAGGTATCGATGTTGATGATATTACTCATGTAATTAATTATCAGCTTCCTGATGAAATTGAAACTTATACTCACAGAAG
>JAYPMN010000133.1:0-5117 GCA_038129925.1 Flavobacteriaceae bacterium | reverse complement strand
AGTGGCAAGTATTTGACATCACTTTAGTAGGAAGAAGAGTTACCATTGTTGCCAACGGTCAGACTATCATTCACGACCAAATTATTCCAGGTATTACAGGAGGAGCGATTGACAGTAATGAAGAAGCTCCAGGGCCAATAATGTTACAAGGTGATCACGGAGTAGTGGCTTTTCGAAATATCAGTATTCAAACTCCAAAGTAATAATAGACCGTTTTCTAATTAGTTTTTTTAAACCCGTATAGCAGTTGTTTTAAAAAACTATTGGGGAGTTTTTCATCACCTGGGAATCCTAATTTGATACTGCCGTCACTATCCGGCACGTGATGTGTGTTAAAGAGGTAATCCCAGAGACTTAAGCTAATTCCAAAGTTTATTCCAATTTTTCCTTCAGGGAGCGCATAGGTATGGTGATAGAGGTGCATGATCGGATTGTTGAGCAAATACTTTAGTGGCCCCCATGATAGCTTAATATTTGCGTGGTTTAAATGTCCAATAGTAATGGCAACAAAATGGACGATATAGGATTGTTCAGGTTCAAAGCCCCCTAGTAGCATTACTCCAAAAGTTTTTAAAGGTTTGTAGAGTATATTTTCCATCCAATGATAGCGAAGATGTGCAGCAAACCCCATCTCCTTAACACTATGGTGGATTTTGTGAAATTGCCAAAGTAGTGGGATTTTATGCAAGAGAATATGAGTAACCCATTGAACAAAATCCAAAATCACAAAAAACACCAATAATTGAATTAGCAACGGGAAGTCTGAAAGATTAACTAAGGCAAAACTCTTTGGATTTAGTCCAATGGAATCAAAAAAATGCTGAAGTAATTCGTAGATTCCGCTTATCGCTGTGGAGAATAGGAAAAAATTGAAAAACATATAAAATCCATCGAGCCAAAAATCTTTTCTGAAAAATTTTTGCTCTTTTCTCCAAGGGAATAAAACTTCTAAACTCCAAACAACAAGGGAAATGACAATCAATCCCCAGAAGTAATTAGTGTACCATGGAACTTGGAAGAGTATAGAATCTATAGTCCAATTGATGGTGCCCCAAAGACTGTTTAGAAATATATTTAAACTATCCATACTAAATTTAGTTGTCAAAAATAGCGAGGATATTTTTTTTCAAAGTAATCTTAGTTACACAATTGAGTTGAAGTTAAACACTATTTGGTTTTGGTCAAACCAAATGTTTTTTGATAATACGAAATGATTGGAGGGAAGGGGCCGTATTTGTGCTGTTCAGCACTAAAATTATCTGTCCAAGGGCCGTAAGGTGTTGAAACGGGTTTTAACTTTTTATCGGGAAAATCAGCAATTTTGTTTCGTTTTTTTGGCCGTTGAAAGCTGTTAATGTAACCTGCAACATGATATGCTTCCTCATCGCTGAGCTTTGGATTTTCCCAATTTGCCTGCAAATAGGGCATATTATTTTTGATAAAAGCGGCTGCCGTAATGACTCTGTGCATTCCGGCACCGTCGTTGTAAGAGTCTTTACCCCAAAGTGGAGGGTAGAGGTATCCTTCTTCAAAGTTTTGATTTCGGATGCCTTTTCCCTGGGTACCGTGGCAAAGTGTACATTCTTTTTCATAGATTTTTTTTCCTCGTTTTAAATCCACCGCTATTTTAGGAATTTCAATTGGTGGATACCCTTTGAAAACCTTTGAATTAAGTTTAGGTAGTTCACGGCTAATCCATTCCATATATGCAACCATGGCCTTCATTTGAGTCGAATTTTTTGATAGTTTAATTCCATTCATACTGCGTTCCATGCAGCCGTTGATTCGCTCCTCTATGGTGCCAATTTTATTTTCTCTTCCTCTAAATTGAGGAAATCGATCTAAAATACCTATCCAAGATGCTGATCCGCTAAGGGTACCCCCATTTAGGTGGCAGTTCGTACAAGATAAATTATTTCCGGCAAAACGAAGCTTAGGATCTTTTGCTAAGGGACCCATATAGTTGGAACTTTCAGCTACTAACAAATATCCTTTCTTTACTATTTCATCAGCCTTGTTATTATTGAGAATTAATTTTTGTGGATCCCAAAGTTCTAAAGTGTTTTCTTTGACAGGAACTAACTCAAACTCTGGATTACTTTGATAAGTAAAAAGAAAAATTGTAATCAGAAGTACGCTGCCCATAAGGGTTAAAAGAAGAAAGCTCAGCCTGCGGACTAATTGTCTAAAAATTGGATTCAAATTATTACGTTGTATTAAGCAATATACTTAATTCTTGTTTTTTAAAAGAAATCAATCTTTGATTTAGTGAAATGACAACTTTTTGCTTCAGCATTTTGTACTTTTATTAACCTAAAAAGTATTTATAATGACATTTTTTTTGAAACCATACCCTGTATTTATAACTGCAGTATTATTTATGTTTTTTTGCGTAGATTCTTTTGCACAGGAGTGGCAGACACCATTAATTGAAGGTTATGGTGAAATCAAATACATTGACAAAACAGCTGAACAACCCAATCCCATTCAAGAATATAAATTACTTTTTGACGTTACTTCTGACAAACAAAAAAATGGTGTAAACAAGCGACTTTGGGTAGTGGCGAGAACATTAAATATGATGCATGTTGCAGGCGTTCCCGCAGCAAATATTAAAATAGTAGTTGCGATTCATGGTGAGGCTACCTTTACTATTTTAACTGACGAAGCACATATGAGTAAATATGGGAAGCCAAACCCCAATAATGATTTAATTCAAAAGTTAAGAGCAAATGGAGTCTCGTTATTTGTTTGTTCTCAGGCAATAGCCGCTAGGAACATTAAAGATGAGGAGGTGCACAAAGACGTCGCTCAAGCACTATCTGCATTAAGTGTTTTGGCAAATTATCAAATTCAAGGCTATCATTTAATGCCCAAGTGATAAATTCAAAGTAGTAACTAATCGATTAGTACTCTCTTGACAAACCTATCGGGAAGCTCCTGAAAGGCTCCTGAAAACTCAAGTCCCACCTCTAGTGCTATGTTTCTTAAAAAATCAGCATGCCTGTAACTGTGGAATAATACATCTAAATTTAAAGCATCTTCGTTTATGACTTCATCCTCATAGACGGGATTGTAGACATAAAGTTTTGGATCATCAGCATCCATTTGATCGGTAAAATTGAGTTTGGCAGCTTTTTGAAGAGTATATTTTCCACCATAAAAATTTAAAAATAAATCTTGAAGTTCAGAATTTTGTAGGCGTATACTATCCAAGTCAAAATCCATAAAATAATTTTCCCATTCGTAAAGGTCGTAACCGCTTTGAGCGTAGAGGGCAACTATACCCTCAATCTGTTCATTCTCTGATTCTCTAAAGCCGTTCCACATTGCTATACCCGCACCAGCTGAAACCCCGGCTAAAACTAGTTTATTCGCTGGGAGTTCAAAAACAGCTTGGTTTTCGCGTATAAAATTAATTACATCAGAACCATCGTTTAGGGAACTAAAAACTCCATTGGAATTTGTTTCAGTAATAAAACTGTAATTTGCATTGGCAATTCCAATGTTGTTTTCTAAAATACCGTTCAGAGTTGCATTAAAATCCTCACCATAAAGATCTTCTTTACTACCAAATTGAAAAGAACCACCGTGAAATAATATAACCATTCCGTTTAAGGCTCCTTTGTTGGGCAGCAAAAGGTCTAATTTATTTCGTTCTCTATCACCGTAAGCTATATCTTTAAAGAATAGCACATCAGAGTCTAGTGGAGAATCAGAGGGTGTTGTTCCAAAAAAGGAAGGAATTTCGCTTATATTGGGTTCTATCGGTGTATCTGAAACTGAACAAGCGTAATATAAAAATACAATTACTAAAGGGGCAACGATTTTTAACATGGAACTAAATTAGCAATATTATTTAAAAACCTACCCCTTTAGCAGTGAGCAGTATTTAATTTTTTACTTTTTAGATCTTCTAAAATTGATTGAGGTAAAATATTTTGTTTCTTCAGTTAATCGAGAATTTCTCTGTCAGTTACTTTTTGTTTAATAGTTAGTGATTTGTTATAAAATTTCATGATTAAAAAATATTATCATTAATAACAATAAAGAAGGCAATGGGTAAAATCTTTTTTTAAAGGATCAGCATTAAACCAGATTGGATTTTTTATTTTGTGGAAATTAGTCTATCAAACTTTTTGAAGCCCATTTATTATTTCATTTATGAGTAAAAAAAATATTTTACGATTGTTTCGGATGCGTTCTCTCTACCCCGACTCAACATTTGAATTCCAGTCCATATTAAACAAGATAAATTTTATAAAAAAAAGAAAAATAATCTACAAATACGCGTAAAAGTAAAATACAGTGCTTGTGTAGTTATGTTGCTGACTGTTTGATTAAAAACCAAAGGTCTTTTTTCTAAATTCCTTGTAACTCTGCTTGTATTGTTCAATAACTTTTTCTCTTGGAAGTTCTTCGCTTAATTTTTTCCATTTTTTTGTGTTTTCAGAAAAAGTAAAATTGACATTTTGCAATGTCCAATATTGAAGTTGATAGATGACATCATATAATTCGATACCACGATCAGTTAGGTAATACTCTTTAACTTTTTTGTTTTTGTTATTAAATCTAAAATCAATGATATTCTGTGATCTTAATTTTTTGAGTCGATCAGTTAGTATGTTGGTAGCAATCTTTTCATCTGAATCGTACATAAATTGAGAAAATGTAAATCGGTTTCTAAACAAGTCACGGATGATGACTAAAATCCATTTGTCCCCTAAATAATCAAGAGAGACCTTACAGGCACAAGTTGGGGATTCATTAAAATATCGAATTTTATCAATTGATGGAGTAGACATAGCACAGATTAACAACGCTGAAATTAAAATTAATTATCTTGGTTTATAGTTAAAACATAAATATATTAATAGCAAGCGAGTTTTTGAAATTTTTACCGAACTTTTATTTAACAACGTCAATGATAAAAGACAGTATATTTTTCATGATTCAAAAATACAGAAAGTAGGGTACATATCAAATCCTAACCACATTACAAACTTTCCCCAGACAATTCTCCTTAGAATCAATGCACAGAAATCTTGCTTTAAGGCAATGATATCAATTGATTAGAAAGGATTTAGATTGTATCCGTTGATGTAAAAAACCCTCCA
>JAYPMN010000132.1:0-5148 GCA_038129925.1 Flavobacteriaceae bacterium | reverse complement strand
AACTTGTTCAAGGGAATAAAAAAATGTAATTTTGCGCACTAAAATTTATTCCAAATATGAACATCAGCAAAACAGATTTAGACACCTTAAACGCAGTAATAAAAATTACTGTAGATCGCTCTGATTATGAAACTAAAGTAAACACTGTGTTGAGTGATTATAGGAAGAATGCTAACATTCCTGGTTTTCGTAAAGGTCATGTCCCCATGGGTATGATTAAAAAGCAGTATCAACAATCTGTCACTGCTGATGAGGTCAACAAGCTACTCAGGGAAAATCTTGAAAGATACATTAAAGAAGAAAAACTTGACCTTTTAGGAAATCCGCTCCCTAAAGCTGCTGATAAGGAACTCGATTGGAATGCAGATCAGATGGATTTTGAATTTGAATTGGGTCTCGCACCCAAATTTGAAGTCAAATTAGACCAGCTCAAAAAAGTAGTTCAGTATGAAATTGACCCAGAAGCTAAAATGGTCAATGAACAATTAGACTATATCAGAAAGCAATACGGTAAACTAGTTTCACAGAAAAATCCTGATAAAGATTTTGAAATCACTGCTCAATTTAGAAATGAAGAGTTTGAGATTAAAAAAATAGGTGGTTTTAAACTCGATGATCTAAAATCTAAAAAAGCACTTAAATCTCTCAAAGAAGAGAAGGTTAACTCGGTTGTGAATTTTCCAGTAAAAGGTCTTTTTAAGGATGACGAGTTACTAAAGAGATTACTTTCTTTAAAGGATGATAAACTAGAAGAACTCAAAGCTTCAAACATCACTTTGGAAATTAAGGAAATTAATGAACGAATACCGGCTGAACTTAATCAAGAGCTTTTTGATAAAATTTACGCTCCCGGAACAGTGACCTCTGAGAACGAACTCAAGGAACAAATTAAGAAAGACATTCAAAAGCAATTTGAGCCCCAAGCAGATCAAAAGCTTCTGAACGATATCACCGAGTTTTTAGTGGAAAAAACAAAATTTAAATTGCCAGCTGATTTTCTCAAACGTTGGATGCAAACTTCAGGTAAAGAGGAAATGACCCCTGAGCAAGCTGCTGAGGAGTACGATAAGTCTGAAAAGGGAATTCGTTATCAACTTATTGAAGGGCAAATCATTACCAAAAATAAGTTGGATATTTCATTTGAAGAATTGAAAAACTTTGCAGGAACTTTGGTAGCCAATCAAATGAGACAGTACGGACAGGAGCCAGACGAGAAACAAATAGAGAGCATCGTTTCAAACATACTTACAAATCAAGAGGAGACCAAAAGGATTTCCGAGCAATTGATGAGCAATAAAATTTTATCCTTTTTTAAGGAAAACGCTCCACTAAAGAAAAAGAAAGTCGGTTTCGATACATTTGTAAAAGAGGCATACGGCAAAGCATAAAATTTTCCTTATTTTTAATAAATTTAGAATATGAACTACGGTAAAGAATTCAAGAAATACGCTACAAAACACCACGGAATAAACGCCATGTACTATGATAAAATTGTAAGTAGTATGACTCCCTACATTATCGAAGAGCGTCAACTTAATGTCGCACAGATGGATGTTTTTTCTCGCTTGATGATGGATCGGATTATGTTCCTAGGAACAGCTATCGACGACAATGTAGCCAACGTAATTCAGGCTCAACTTTTATTTTTACAGAGTACAGATGCTAGCCGTGATATTCAGATGTATATTAACTCCCCAGGTGGAAGTGTTTATGCGGGTCTTGGTATTTATGATACCATGCAATTTATCAGTCCAAATGTAGCAACCATATGTACAGGGATTGCTGCTTCTATGGGTGCAGTATTGTTATGTGCTGGTCACGAAGGCAAGCGTTCTGCATTACCCCACGCAAGGGTAATGATTCATCAGCCTCTGGGTGGTGCTCAGGGACAGGCCTCAGACATTGAAATCACAGCTCGTGAGATACTAAAACTCAAAGACGAATTGTATCAAATTATCTCCAAACACTCTGGTCAAGATATGGAAAAAGTGACTAATGATAGTGATCGTGATTATTGGATGAAAGCTGAAGAAGCTAAAAAATATGGTATGGTAGATGAAGTACTGAAAAACAGCCCAAAATAAATCCCCAACTGCCATGAGTAAACCTGACTTAAATTGTTCTTTTTGCGGTAGGCCAAAACCCGAAACCCAGCTTCTTATTGCTGGATTGGATGCGCACATTTGTGATCGCTGTATCAATCAAGCACACGGAATAGTGCAGGAAGAAGCCAGTCTAGAAGAGGAAGCTGAATCAGATGGTATAGAGCTTAAACCACCTAAAGAAATTAAGTCATTTTTAGACACCTATGTTATCGGTCAAGAGGCTTCAAAGAAAGTTTTATCCGTGGCCGTTTACAATCATTACAAGAGATTGATTCAACAAACTTCCAAAGAAGATGTTGAAATTCAAAAGAGTAATGTTTTAGTGGTTGGTCCTACTGGAACAGGAAAAACCTTATTGGCACAAACTATTGCACGTCTGCTCAATGTACCTTTAGCCATTGTAGATGCTACAGTTCTCACTGAGGCAGGTTATGTTGGAGAAGATGTTGAAAGTATCCTTTCTCGCCTGCTTCAAGCAGCAGATTACGACGTGGACCGAGCACAAAAGGGAATAATATTTATCGATGAAATTGATAAAATTGCACGTAAAAGTGACAACCCCTCAATCACAAGAGACGTTTCTGGTGAAGGTGTTCAGCAAGCCTTGTTAAAACTTTTAGAGGGGACAGTTGTTAATGTTCCACCTAAAGGAGGAAGAAAACATCCAGATCAGAAGTTCGTTGAAGTGAATACCTCAAATATTTTATTTATCGCTGGAGGTGCATTTGATGGGATAGAACGTCATATTAACAAACG
Organism: Flavobacteriaceae bacterium; assembly: GCA_038129925.1. Taxonomy (GTDB): domain Bacteria; phylum Bacteroidota; class Bacteroidia; order Flavobacteriales; family Flavobacteriaceae; genus MS024-2A. Next base: position 2,287 of record JAYPMN010000132.1, on the reverse strand, counting down.
ATTAAACCTTCAAGCAATTGGCTACAAAACAACTTTAGAGCAAAACAATATCGATAAGGAAAATATACTGCAGTACATTACTCCTCGCGATGTTCGTTCGTTTGGATTGATACCCGAAATCATAGGTAGATTACCTGTTTTGACCCATATGAAGCCACTTGATAAAGCAACACTTTTAGAGATTTTAACTGCTCCTAAAAACGCACTGATCAAACAATATGTTCACCTATTTGCGATGGACGGTATAAAATTGCAATTTACCTCAGGCGCATTGAATTATATTGTAGAAAAATCAATGCAATACAAATTAGGAGCGCGTGGGTTACGCTCCCTTTGTGAAGCAGTTTTAAATGATGCCATGTTTGAATTACCTGACTCTGAGGTTAAAGTGTTGAAGGTTACCAAGCAATATGCTGATCAAAAACTTTCCAGAATAGAACTACCTAAACTAAAGGTGGTTTCTTAGGTAGTATTCATTTTTAAAAGTTCCTCCAATAAATCCCTTGAGTTTGATAGTCTAGGTATTTTATGTTGACCTCCTAATTTGTTTTTATTTGAAAGCCATTGGTAGAACAATCCTTCTTTTGCCTGATGGAGGTGTAACCCTTCTAAGGTTGAGTTTCGTTTGGCTCCATAATCTGAATTTTCTTTTTGAAGTTCTTCGTCTAAAAGTTTAGAAAACAATTTTAAATCTTGCGGTTCTTTTTCAAACTCAACGATCCACTCGTGTGCACCTTTTGTATTATTCTTCATAAAAATGGGAGCAGCACAGTAGTTTGAAACAATACTTTTTGTCTTTATACTTACTGCTGATATTGCTTTTTCAGCATTGTCGATGATTAATTCTTCACCAAAGGCATTGATATGATGTTTTGTTCTTCCAGTGACTTGAATACGATAGGGGGAGAGATTAGTAAAACGGACAGTATCACCGATTCTATAGCGCCAAAGACCAGCATTGGTAGTAATCACAAGTTCGTAATTGGTCTTTAGCTCAACCTCGGATAAAGGAATAACCTTTAATTCATTTTCATTGGAATTGGGTTGAAAAGGAATAAACTCATAGAAAATACCATAGTCGAGCATTAAGAGAAGATCGTCAGCATCGTTACGATCTTGAATACCAAAAAACCCCTCGGAAGCATTATAAATTTCGTAAAACTTAAAGTCTTTTTTTGGAAATAAACTTTGATATAATTCGCGATAGGGCTTAAAGCTTACTCCTCCATGAAAATAAACTTCGGCATCTGGCCAAACCTTCGTAATGGTCTTACTTCCTGTTTTTTCGAGTACATTTTGAAGAAGGACAAGCATCCAAGAAGGTACACCTGCCAAACTTGTTACTTTTTCAGTTATTGTTTCCGTTAATATCGCTTGCATTTTGATTTCCCATTCAGAAATTAATGAGGTTTTGGGACTTGGTGTACTACTCAACTCAGCCCAAAAAGGCATATTCTGAATGATGATGGCAGATAAATCTCCAAAATAACTGTTGTTTTCATTATAAAGCTCGTGACTACCTCCCAAACGAAGACATTTTCCACTCAAGAGTTGAGAATAGGGATTGTTATTAAAATAGAGTGATAACATATCCTTCCCAGCCTTGTAGTGACAATCTTCTAAAGCTTCAGTACTAACAGGAATAAATTTACTTTTCGCATTTGTAGTCCCACTTGATTTGGCAAACCACTTTATAGGACTGGACCAAAAAATATTTTGTGTTCCGTTTCTGCATCTTTCAATTTGAGAAGCGATAGACTCATATGTACTAAGTGGAATGGTAGATCTAAATTCTTCGTAGTCTTTAATATTAATAAAATTATAACGATTTCCTATTTCAGTATTTCGAGCCTTATTTAAGAGCACACTGAGCAATTCATTTTGCACCTCATGTGGATATTTCATAAAAAGTTCCATCTGATGGATTCTTTTTTTTAGAATCCAGGAAGCAATTGAATTAAAGAGCGAAGTGGGCATAAAATTATCGTTATCTTTCCAATGTAAATTTATATAATATTCCTTAGGACATGTTTCAAGCAACCTTAAAAAAAATGCGGACCGAAAATCTTCAACCCATTAATTATTTTTTGGATGTAGAATCTGGATTTCTTCACCTCAATCAGTTACTTGGTAAGAACATTCGATTACAACATAGAGGTTCTCAGTGTTTAAATTGCGGTTTGAGTAAGCCAATTTTTCGGCAGGGTCATTGTCAATCATGTTTTTTTGATAGCCCAGCCACGGGTGATTGGATTATGCGTCCTGAGTTGAGTAAAGCTCATTTAGG
>JAYPMN010000131.1:0-5284 GCA_038129925.1 Flavobacteriaceae bacterium | reverse complement strand
AATCATCCGAAGGGCTATGTGATAAAAGGTGATGTAGCTTATGATGAAGTGGCTCAAAAAGCATCCGCAATAACCCCTGTTCCCGGTGGTGTAGGTCCCATGACTATTGCTATGTTGTTGAAGAATACACTATTTGCTTATCAAAGAAAAAGCTAGGCTTGTTTTTCTATTGCCTGATAAATTCTCAAGATCAGTAACCCAAATAGCACACTTGACAATATGAGAATTATATTGGTCAAACCTGTAGTTGCAAATGACAACCGAATCAGTATGGTACATATCACAAAACCCGTATTTCGAATCAACTGACTGTAGCGTTCTGTATACTGAAAAGAAAGGAGAAGTATAAACACATCTGCCAATATTAGAATAGTAAAAAATTCATTGTAAAATACTGCGTTGATGTCAGAAAACCCACCGGTATTTTTTCCAGAGAAAAAGAGCCCAAAGAACCAAGAGACGGCACTGTAAATCGAGGTGAAAATAAGAACGGGAAGAAGTAAGACACTTACAGCTCTTTTAGAACTAACAAAACGCTTAAGGCGATCACTTAGTGACTTTTTTGGAAGTTTTTCCCTCCGTTGGTTAAACATATAAATCAAAAAATACAATATCAATACGCCTGTCAAATCATAAATCAATTGTCTATTTGCAACATATTCAAACCAATTGACGTCCAGTTCAACCTTTGGAATATCTCCAAAAATTCTTCTGATGATAATCAACGAAATAATTTCGAATTGTTTTGAAACAGCTGTTGTAAAGGAGCGTGGTAAATAAACAATTAAAAGATAAATTTCATAGACTAAGATGATAGAAAAGGGTGTGTAAATTGCAGATATTGGATCTTCTAGTAGTCTTGATTCAAAGGGAGTATGAAATAGTTCAAACTTTTTAGAAAATATCAAGATCAAATGAATGACAAACCCTACAATTGATAAATACAGCGTAGCACGTTCTACCTTCTTTTGATTTTTATCTGAAAAAATCTGTTCAAAAATAGTGTCAAAAAAACTCAGTCTAGAAGTCATAAGGTTTTATGTTGCGAAAATTTGATCTTGATTTTTAAAAGACTTGAACTCTAGGGCATTTCCAGCCGGGTCGTAAAAGAACATAGTCATTTGTTCTCCAGGCAATCCTTCAAACCTCAGGTAAGGTTCAATGACAAATTCAATATCTTTGCTTTTTAAATGCTGAGCAAAATTTTCAAAAGTTTCCCATTCGAGTAAAACTCCAAAGTGTGGGATTGGAACTGATTTTCCATCCACTTCATTATGATGTTTTGTTTGAATATGATTGGGATCAACATGCAATACTATTTGATGTCCAAAAAGATTTAAGTCTATCCATTGGCTGTCAGATCTCCCAGTTTCGCAACCTAGTACATCGATATAAAAACGACTGCATACTTCTAGATCGTCTACAGGTATAGCAAGATGAAATGGGCTAGGCATAACTCTTTTTTTATAAAGGTACAATTTCTTGACAAATAGGATTTTAGAATGTGGTACCTTTGCAAAATGGAATTGAAATATGACTTGAGAGGAGTTGAAAAAGGCACCTTACTTCCTTTGATGGAAGCCTTTTACACTTTGCAAGGGGAAGGATACCACAAAGGAAGTGCCGCTTATTTTATTCGTATTGGTGGTTGTGACGTAGGTTGCCACTGGTGTGATGTAAAGGAGAGCTGGGATGCTGAACATCATCCGCCTACTGCAATTGACCAAATTGTTTCAGATGCTAAAAAATATTCAGATACAGTAGTGGTGACAGGGGGAGAACCTTTAATGTGGGATATGAATCCCCTTTGTAAGTCGCTTCACGAGTTGGGAATTCAAGTACATATAGAAACTTCAGGGGCTTACACCGTAAGTGGAAAGTGGGATTGGTTTTGCCTGTCGCCAAAAAAAAATAAGTTGCCAATTGATCAGGCTTATGAATATGCAGATGAGTTGAAAATGATTATTTACAATAAAGACGATTTTAAATTTGCTGAGCAACAAGCGGAAAAGGTAGATGCAGAATGTAAATTATTTTTACAACCAGAATGGAGTAGAAGGGAAAAAGTCATGCCACTGATCGTTGATTATGTCCTTAAAAACCCGAAGTGGAAGGCCTCCTTGCAAACACATAAGTACCTGAATATTCCCTAAGGATAGATCAGATATTTTATTCGCAACCTTTTAAATTTATTCAATTCTTCCAACCATGATTTACGAATCTCTGCTTCTGGAACACCTTTAATAAGCTGATTTTTCAAACTACTCACTCCACTAATTCGTTCAAATCCTTTTAAGAAAAAAGTATCCTTTTCAGGAAAATTGGAATACGCATCTAAAAGCCATTGAAGCTCTATTCTTTTGGGTTTTTCAATTTGTGTTAAATCTTTCCCATAGCAGAGCTCCCCCTTATGTTTAGGATTTTTGGAGCCAACATTGGGTTGAGGAGTAAAATTAAATTTATACTTGGTGTAGGAAGGATGGCCATAAATTTGAAACTGTTGATTGGTTCCCCGCCCTACACTCACTGCCGTAGGTTCCAATAAACAGAGGCTTGGGTAAAGGGCTACAGCCTGGGCGTTTGGCAGGTTAGGAGAAGGTCGAATGGGAAGTACGTAAGGAGTGTTATGAGTATAATTTTGAATGAGAATAACTTCTAATTTGCAGCGAATACCCTCTTTAAGCCAACCTTCACCATTGATCATTTTTGCGTATTCTCCTATGGTCATTCCATAAACTATAGGAACTGGATGCATGCCCACAAAACTTTGATGTTTGAGATTCAATACTGGACCATCTATATAATGAGTATTTGGATTTGGCCGATCCAAAACAATGAGAGGAATTCCTTGCTCGGCACAGGCTTCCATAACATAATGTAAGGTGGAGAGGTAGGTAAAAAAGCGAACGCCCACATCTTGTAAATCAAATACCATAAGATCAATATCTTTTAATTGAGTTGCTGCAGGTTTACGGTTTTTTCCATAGAGTGAAAAGATGGGTAGTTGAGTCTTAGGATCTTTCCCGTCAGCTACTTTTTCTCCTGCATCTGCTACACCCCTAAAGCCGTGTTCAGGAGCAAAAACTCCAACAAGATTAACCTTGTTTTCCAACAGCAAGTCCACAAGGTGTTTTTGCTTCCCAGACTCCTTGAATACACTAGCTTGATGAGCGACTACACCAATTTTTTTTCCTTCTAATTTGGGGATGTATGCCGCAGTATTAGCAGCGGCAGGTTGAACTTGTGCAGCGGAAGTCAAAAAGCTCATGCTTAGTACAAGCCAAAATAAAAATGTATTTTTGAGAAAGGTAAAATCTAAACAGTGGTTCATTGAATCTAGCTTTATATATCGCGCAAAAAATGCGCAAATACAAACAGCATAAAAATACGGTTTCTTCACGGATAATCAATATAGCCACCGTTGCAGTAGCTGTAGGAATTGCTGCAATCTTGATTGCAATGGCGTTTAGTAAAGGTCTGCAAAATGAAATTAGAAATAAAACCAGTGTATTTAATGGTCAAATATTAATTGCACCTTTTGAAAACAATGAGTCTCAGGTTTCCCTAACTTCATTTAAAAATTCTAAAGAAGTCCAACAGCAAATACAAAAGCATAACGACTTTAAGCGAATGCATACCGTTGCAATCAAGGCAGGAATGTTGAAAGCAAATGACGATTTTGAAGGAGTCTTATTAAAAGGAGTTGGAAGTGATTTCGAATGGTCTAGTCTTGACGGATTTAAGACAAAAGGGAGGTATCCTAATTTTAAATCAGAGCTAAACAATGAAATATTTGTGTCTGAGATCGTCGCAAATCGTCTTAACTTGACTTTAGGAGATACCGTAGACGCATTTTTTCAAAGTGCCCAAAGAGAAGGTTTTCCAAGAAGAAGAAAATTTAAAATTACAGGTCTATACTTTTCAGGATTTCCAGATATTGATGAAAATTTAGTCTTTGCTGATATCCGACACGTCCAAAGCTTAAACCGATGGGAGTCTCAGCAAATAGGAGGCTATGAAGTTTTTGTCAATAGCTTTTCAACGGTACCCGAAATCGCTGATGAGTTGTATTTAGGTTTGCCCTCTGAACTCAATAGTATTGCAATATCTGATCGTTATTCAAGTATTTTTCAATGGATTTCATTATTTGATTTTAATGTACTTATCATTTTAGCGGTAATGATTTTAGTTGGAGTAATCAATATGGCCACAGCACTTTTGGTTTTAATTTTAGAACGGTCTCGAATGGTTGGGCTGCTGAAAACTTTAGGAGCCACTCATTCGATGATCCAAAAGATTTTTATTTACAATGGTGTAGCTATTATGTCTAAAGGGTTATTTTTTGGAAATTTAATTGGATTAATGATCTTTCTCAGTCAACAACAATGGGGGTGGATTACACTAGATCCTCAAACTTATTTTGTGAGTATTGCCCCGGTTTCCATCGCTTGGTATGAAGTCCTTTATTTAAATTTGTTGTTTTTGATTTTAGCCACACTTCTCTTGTGGATTCCATCGAAAATCATTTTAAAAATAGCTCCCTCAAAAGTACTTCGATCTCGATAAAATTGATTTTTTTATTGTTATTTGTTTCTTCAATATTCCAGTATCTTTGAAACAAAAATAATTTGATGCACTACGCAAAAAATATACTTGAAACTATAGGAAATACCCCACTGATAAAACTCAACAATATCACCTCAGAAATTGATGCTTTGGTAATTGCAAAGGTAGAAAGTTTTAATCCTGGGAACTCTGTAAAAGACCGAATGGCATTAAAAATGGTGGAAGATGCAGAGGCTGCAGGTTTATTAAAACCTGGTGGTATTATAGTCGAAGGAACATCAGGAAATACAGGTATGGGACTTGCTTTAGCTGCCATAGTAAAAGGGTATAAGCTGATTTGTGTATCCACAGACAAACAGTCTAAAGAAAAATTTGATATATTAAGAGCAATGGGGGCTGAGGTTATTGTTTGCCCTACAGATGTGGATCCAGAAGATCCGCGATCGTATTATAATACCTCTAAACGTATTGCCGATGAAACCCCCAACGCCTGGTATGTTAATCAATATGATAATCCATCCAATTCAAAAGCACATTACGAAAATACAGGTCCTGAAATCTGGCAACAAACTGATGGTAAAATCACTCACTTTGTTGTGGGCGTTGGAACTGGAGGAACTATTTCTGGAGTTGGTAAATTCCTAAAAGAAAAAAACCCAAAAATTAAGATTTGGGGGATTGACACCTATGGTTCAGTTTTTAAGAAATATCATGAAAC
>JAYPMN010000130.1:0-5323 GCA_038129925.1 Flavobacteriaceae bacterium | reverse complement strand
TATTGCCATAACCTATTATACCAATGGTTTTTCCTTCCAATTCAAACCCGCGGTGGTCTTCTCTTAGCCATGCTCCTTTTTGAATACTGGTGTGTGCTTGTCGTAATTTATTCATCAGACTGAGCAGCATGCCCAAAACATGTTCTCCTACAGCGTTTCCATTACCTTCTGGGGCGGCGATAAGAGCTATTTTTTTGGATTGTGAATAGGCCATATCTATATTTTCTAAACCCGCACCCACCCTCGCTATGAATTTTAAGTTTGTTGCACAGTCTATAAAATTATTGTCTATTGGGAACCGACTTCGAATCACTATACCGGAGTACTTAGGCAATAGTTTCAATACGTCTTCAAGTGGAGTAGTGTAAGCAATATGATTTTCATATCCCAATCTTTCAAGACCTTTGATAAGAAGTGGATGATTTTCGTCTATATGAAGAATCAACTTTGAATTCATCTAAAAGCCCAATACAAGTTTGGCAATATAGAAAAACAAGAAAATCCCAAAAATATCATTTGCTGTAGTAATAAAAGGGCCAGTAGCGATGGCAGGATCAATCCCTCTTTTGTCTAAAATTATCGGTATAAAGGTGCCCACTAGGGCAGCTACAACAATGACTAACATCATGGAGCCAGCAATTGTTAGACTAACATTAAATTCTTGTTGAGAGATAAGACCAAAAATTATAATTACTAAAGCTAGAGCGAAACCATTGATCAGGCTTAATCCAATTTCTTTTACGAGTCGGTTAAAAAGCGAACCTTTTACAACGTCGTTTGCTAAACCTTGAACAATAATTGCTGAGGATTGAACTCCTACATTACCCGCCATAGCCGCAATCAACGGTGTATAAAAAAATAAATTTCTCAGTTGGGGTTCATTCATAATGTCCTCAAAATCTTGAAGTATAAATACACTCCCCAACCCGCCTAAGAGTCCTAAAAAAAGCCATGGAAGTCTTGCTCTTACCAATTCGAAAACGGTATCATCGGCCTCTACATCATTTGAAATACCTGCTGCTAACTGATAATCTTTTTCGGCTTCTTCTTTAATTACATCAACGATATCATCAATAGTGATACGACCTAATAATTCTTTTTTTTGATTGACTACTGGAATAGCTTCCAAATCGTATTTAGACATGATTTTAGCCACTTCCTCTTTTTCTTGATCAACGGTAACAAAATCAACCTTTGGAATAAAAATATCTTTGACTTTGTCTTTTGAGTTGGCAGTGATGAGGTCCTTAAGGGAAAGTCTTCCTTTCAGTCTATTTTTTTCGTCAACTACATAAATGGAATGTACTCGGGTGACATATTCTGCTTGTGCTCTCATCTCGTTCAAGCATTTTAGGACACTTAAATCTTCTTTTACTTTGACTAATTCTTTTGCCATAAGGCCTCCTGCAGTATTCTCATCGTATTTAAGAAGTTCTCGAATGTCTTGGACATGTTCGTCATCTTCAATTTGAGACATGACCTTTTCTTGTCGATCTTCAGACAATTCAAGGATAAGATCAGCAGCATCATCTGTATCTAGCTCGGCAACTTCAAGTGCAATCTCTTTGGCTGAAAGATTGTCTAAAATGGATTCGCGTATATCGGGATCAACTTCTGCAAGTGCATCGGCAGTAGTTTCACTGTCTAACAGTTTGACAACATAGGTTGCTTCATCTTGAGAGAGAAGTTGAATGATTTCAGCAACATCTGCATAGTGTATGGGCTTAAATTTCCTTTTTAGTTTGGAATCTTCTTGCTCTTGAATTAAATCCTTAAGATTTTCTAAAAAGGGGGTATCAATTTGAAATGTTGCCATAGTCAATCCTTTTTGTAAGCTGGATGAAGTCATCCCCTGAGAGCTTCTCAGGTCTGAGATCAAAGATACTATCTTCTCTTAAATTATCGGGAAGATTCAAGGTTTTTAAGCTATTACGAAGTGTTTTACGCCTTTGTTGAAAGCTCAATTTCACTATTTTTTTTAAAAGAGCTTCATTACAGCCCAGATTGAATTCCATTTTTCTAGTCATCTGAATTACTGCTGAGTCTACTTTTGGGGGGGGGTTGAAAACTCCTGGAGGGACAGTGAATAGATATTCAGTTTCGTAATACAATTGAGTAAGAACTGATAGAATACCGTATTTTTTTGATCCTGGTGGTTCGCAAATACGTTCTGCAACTTCTTTTTGGAACATACCTGCAAAAAAGGGAATCTGAGATTTATTTTCAAGCACTTTAAATACGATTTGAGAGGAGATATTGTAAGGAAAATTACCAACGATCGCAAAAGCATCACTTCCAAAAATTGAATTTAGATCAAGTTTTAAAAAGTCACCCTTTATTAGATTGAGTTGCTCTATAGTATAGGTGTTTTGTAAAAATAGGATAGACTCTTCATCGATTTCTACCAAATGAAGAGCGGTAGTTTTTGGAACTAAAAATTGCGTTAAAACTCCTGTTCCAGGCCCAACTTCCAAAACGTTTTGATATTGTTCGAACTGGAGTAAATCAGCTATTTTTTGGGCAATATTGAGATCGGTTAAAAAGTGTTGCCCTAATTTTTTCTTTGGGCGTACCTTTTTCATGAGTGTTCTTGAATTAATTGCAGCTCTGTTCTAAAAAATAAAATTTGATCTCCAAACTTGGCATGCACGCTTTGCCGAAGTTGATCTGCATTTTCGTTCAGATAGGCTTCTAGCTTAGCTTTATTTTCACAGTGGTATTGAACGGCATAGCTTATTCCTCCGGTATCTTGATTTGTGATGATTTTAAAAATTTTAGTATGTGTAAATTTTTGAGTTGCATGCATCTCAGGAATATGGTGCTGCTCCATCCACTCTAACCAGATTTTTTCTATTGAGGGTTCAACATGTGCAGTGACGTTGTAGATTAGCATTTCAGTCGATTTTTTCAAATCCAGTGTAGGGTACCAAAGCTTTTGGAATGGTGATTCCGTCATCTGTTTGGCAGTTTTCAAGCATTCCTGCTACCACTCTAGGTAAGGCCAATGAACTGCCATTAAGTGTGTGGACACTTTGCTTTTTTCCTTCCTTTGTTTTATACCTCAATTGCAAACGCTCAGCCTGAAAACTGTTAAATGTAGACACAGAACTGATTTCCAACCAACGTTTTTGTGCAGTGGAGTAAATTTCAAAATCATAGGTTAGTGCGGAGGTAAACCCAAGATCTCCACCGCAAAGTCTTAATATTCTATAGGGAAGTTCTAATTCTTGAAGGATGGTTTTTATGTGATCTACCATTTTATCAAGTGCTTTCATCGCATTTTGAGGCTCTTCAATACGGACAATTTCCACTTTATCAAATTGATGCAAGCGGTTTAAACCTCTAACGTGAGCACCGTAACTTCCTGCCTCTCTTCTAAAACAAGGGGTGTAGCCAGTAAGGCAAACTGGAAGGTCTTTTTCCTCCAAAATGGTATCTCGGTATAGGTTGGTAAGTGGTACCTCAGCCGTTGGAATTAGGTATAAGTCGTCATTTTGAATATGATACATTTGTCCCTCTTTATCTGGAAGTTGTCCCGTACCAAACCCAGAAGCTTCGTTTACTAGGTAAGGAACCTGAACTTCTTTGTATCCAGCCGCAGTATTTTTATCCAAAAAATAATTGATTAAGGCTCTTTGAAGACGCGCCCCTTTTCCTTTGTACACAGGAAAACCAGCCCCTGTAATTTTGTTTCCCGATTCAAAATCTATCAGACCGTACTTTTGCGCTAATTCCCAGTGAGGAATGGGATTTTCACCCAATTCAGGAATACTGCCAGATTGAAATACTTCTTCATTATCTTCCTCTGTGCTTCCTGCTGGAACCGACTCATGTGGAACATTTGGAATTTGAGTTCTCAACTCATTTAACTCTTTAGTAGTAAGTTGTAACTCTGCTTGAATTTTTTTTGTTTGTTCTTTGAGACTAGTAGTTTGTTCTTTGATTTCATTTGCCTTTGCTGTTTCACCGCTTTTGAAAAGCATCCCGATCTCTTTAGCTAAATAATTGGCTTTAGCCAAATGCTGGTCGAGTTCCGCTTGTTGAGTTCTTCGCTTTTGATCTAAGGCAATAATCTCGTTAATTTTTTCAGTTGATTGAAAATTTCGCTTTTTGAGTCCTGCTAAAAGTGCTTCTTTATTTTCTCTGATGTACTGTAATGCCAGCATAAAAAATGTTTTTGCAAAAATAAGGGAATTTTAATGCAAGCCCTTTTTGATTAGGGTTCTTTTGCAAATTTCTTTATCTTTTAGGAGTTGAATTTTTAAAGCGTCTAAGGATTCAAATTTTTGTTCCTCCCTAATTTTTTCTAGAAAAAAGATTTTTAATTTTTGACCATAAAGGTCTTTGCTACAATCAAATAGATGTACTTCAAGCGTTTGGTGTTCCCCATCAAGAGTGGGACGGATTCCAATATTCATCATTCCGTTAAAGCTAAGATTCTCGTTTTGCACTGTCACAAGATATACTCCAATTGGAGGAATGAGCTTATATGACTCAGCGATGGAAATATTGGCTGTTGGAAAATTTATTGTTCTACCAAGACCTTGTCCACGAGTGACTGTTCCTGTCAACTCAAAATAACGGCCTAAAAAGACATGAACAAGTTCAAACGCTCCAGCAGCGATGGCTTTTCTTGCCTTGGTAGAGCTTACCGTAATTGATTCGATATCCTGAGCCGGAATAATAACCACATCAAAATTATAGATTTTCCCTAAGGAGATCAAGTCCTCAGCTGTAGCCTCTCTATTTCTTCCAAACCGATGGTCATAACCTATAAAAAGACTATCAATTTGTAACTGATTTGCTAAAACATCTCTACAGAATTCAACTGCAGAAAGCCTGGAAAAGATCTTTGAAAAGGGGTGGATGATAAGATTGTCAACCCCCAGTTTTTCCAAAATACTTTTTTTTTCATCTAGAGTGTCAATGAGTTTAATGTCTGATTCTTTTTGTAAAACCATCCTGGGATGAGGGAAAAAAGTAAGTATGGTCGTTTGAAGATTTTTCTTTTGAGCCAACTCAACTAAGCTCTTTATTATTTCTTGATGTCCAATATGAACCCCATCAAAGGTGCCTATAGTCAGTATACATTTTGATTTTGGATTGTAATTTTCAATGTTTTGAAAAACATTCATAAGTGGTAACTAAAACGAATCGCATGACAAAAGTACTGCAATATCCTCCAAAACTAAATTAGTTTCCTATTTTTAAGCTTGACTACTTAAAAAACTCTAGTGGTACATGTTTTAAATATAAAAAAAACAATACTAGCCCTTGTAATGGGCTGTTATTTTATTGGACCATTGGCATGGAGTCAAAACTC
>JAYPMN010000129.1:0-5354 GCA_038129925.1 Flavobacteriaceae bacterium | reverse complement strand
TCGATTCAAAATTTGGAATTTCCATTCATCAAATTCCCCATGTATTGCGTATCGTGGAAAACACCAAAATGAACATTAATGGAGTACATATGCATACTGGAAGTGATATTTTAGATATCGAAGTGTTTTTACATGCCTCTGAAATTCTGTTCAACACCGCTTTACAGTTTAAAGATCTTTCATTCATCGACTTTGGAAGTGGATTTAAAGTTCCCTATCGCGAGGGAGATATAGAAACCAATATTGAAGAACTGGGAGAAAAACTCAGTCATCGTTTTAAAGCATTCTGCGAAACTTATGGCAGGCCCTTGGAATTGGCTTTTGAACCCGGTAAATTTTTAGTTAGTCAGGCAGGTTACTTTTTAACCAAGGTGAATGCCGTTAAACAAACTACCTCTACCGTATTTGCACAAGTAGATTCCGGCTTTAATCACCTGATCCGCCCCATGCTCTACAATTCCTACCACGAGATTGTAAACATCTCCAATCCTGAGGGAAAAGAGCGTTTTTATACCGTTGTAGGCTATATCTGTGAAACCGATACCTTTGGTAGTAACAGAAAAATAGCAGAGATTTCCGAAGGCGATATCATCGCATTTCACAACGCAGGTGCTTACTGTTTTGCTATGGCGAGTAACTACAACTCGCGCTACCGCCCGGCTGAAGTGCTCTGGTATGAAGGTGAAGCGCATCTGATCCGCAAACAAGAAAACTTTGAGGATTTAATGCAAAATCAAATTTTAGTGGATATTAAGGATAAAATTGAGGCTTAATCCAATCCCTCTATTTTTCCTATCTCTTGGTTATAAAAAACTACTAATTCCCTTACTATATCAGCCGCAGGTTTAAGGGAATCTATTTGCGCAGCTACTTGCCCAATTTCTAGTTCTCCTTCAACCATATCTCCTTGAAACATTCCTTTTTTAGCACGGCCTCTTCCGAGTGCTTCTTTTAACATTTCTGGATTGGCGCCTTCAGCATAAAGTTGTTTTATTCGTTGGTAAAAGGGGTTTTTAAGCATGCGAACTGGGGTCAATTCTTTTAGAGTCAGCTCCGTACTGCCTTGTTCAGCACTCAGTACTTCATCTTTAAAATTGGGGTGAGATGAGGCCTCTGGAGTGGCGACAAAACGCGATCCAACTTGAACGCCATCTGCACCCAGGGCCCTAGCAGCCAACATTGCCTGACCAGAACCAATCCCTCCTGCAGCAATCAAGGGAAGTTTAATCGCTTGTCTAACCAAGGGGATCAAAACCATGGTGGTGGTCTCCTCTCTACCATTATGTCCACCGGCCTCAAATCCCTCAGCCACTATCGCATCGACTCCACTCGCTTCTGCTTTTAAGGCAAATTTGACGGAGCTAACCACATGAACAACCGTACAGCCATGAGATTTTAAATGAGTAGTCCACAAACCAGGGTTACCCGCAGCAGTAAAAACAATTTTTACTTTTTCTTCAACAATCACTTTCATCAACTGATCGATATCGGAATACAACAAGGGCACATTTACCCCAAAAGGCTTGTTTGTCGCTTTTTTACATTTTTGAATATGCTCGCGTAAAACCTCTGGATACATAGACCCTGCTCCCAACAAGCCCAAACCGCCCGCATTACTTACCGCTGAAGCCAAACGCCATCCACTTGCCCAAACCATACCAGCCTGAACAATGGGATAACGAATCCCAAAAAGCTGACTAAGTGCATTTGCCATTAAAGAAATTGATCCACTTTTACGTAAGCATCAATTACAGCCTGTTCTCCCTCTTTGTCTCGACGACTGTTTCCATGTTCCATTCCTAAAATTCCATCAAACCCTCTAGAATGAATATACTTAAATATATTGGTGTAATTGATTTCTCCAGTGGTAGGCTCTTTACGTCCTGGATTATCTCCAATCTGGAAATATCCAATCTCATCCCAACATTTTTCAATATTGGGAATCAAATTCCCCTCTTGAATTTGTTGGTGGTAAATATCAAATAAAATCTTGCAAGAAGGAGAGCCAACCGTCTTGCAGATTTCATAAGCCTGTGGACTTTCAGCTAAAAATAAACCTGGATGATCTCTAAAGTTTAACGGCTCCAACACCATGACAATGCCGTGAGGCTCCAGTAAAGCGGAGGCTTGTTTTAGACTTTCAACGACATGTGCCGTTTGATAGGCCATATTCTGTCTAAGGTCAACATGTCCGGGCACTACAGTCATCCATTTGGCGTTGACACGCTTGGCAACTGGAATAGCTTTTTTTATGTAGTCTAAAAATTCATCCCTTAACGCTTGATCACCACTAGCTAAATTGGGTTTTTGCCAGTAAATTTCATGCGCCACAAAAACACCCATGCGCAGGCCTCTTTTTGCCATAGTTTCTGCCATCTTAGTTTGAATAGCAACAGGACGGTTTCGCATATCGTTGTCCTCAAAAGCAGTAAAACCTTGATCCGCCATAAAATTAAGCTGATCAATAGGATCATTGCCAGCATGATGTCGGAACATTCCTAAATGGGGTGCATAAGCTAAATTAAAAGAATATTTTCCCAAACTCTTTTCTGCAGCAAAAACTCCAGGAGTAGAAAACAAACCCAATCCAGTCATTCCTGCCAATTGTGCAAAATTTCTTCGATTCATTTTAAATCATTTTTGTTTTTCCAGGTGTTGGGATCGGGTAATGGCCGTTGGCATCTGGGAGGGTGGGTGGAGTCGTATTCCAAGTGACTTTCTCAGGCATCAAATGCAATTCTGAATTGAGGGCCTCCTCAAAGGTAATTTTCTTACCCGTATAAGTCGCCATTCGACCTAAAATAGCAGTCAGCGTACTTTTAGCACCATTTTCAGCATCGGCGATCACTCCTCCATTTCTGATGGAGGCAAATAAACGGTCGTGCTCCACCTGATAAGGATTAGGATCTTCTCCCCATTTATTTGGGTATTTATATGTGCTCTCACCGTCTAAGCCACTGATGATTCCCTTGCCAATTTCTACACTCCCTTTGGTTCCTTGAAATACTTCATCTACACGACTCATAGTACCAGGTATATGTCGACATTGGCTGGCTATTACGGCGCCACTTGCATAAGTAAACTCTACAAAATGATGATCGAATATTTCTCCGTGATCCTTACCGTTTCTCACCTGGCGACCTCCCATTCCTTGGGCTGAAACGGGATAGTCTCCGATAAACCAGTTGGCTACATCAATATTATGAATGTGCTGTTCTAAGATATGATCTCCACACAACCAATTGAAATAATACCAATTTCGCATTTGATATTCCAATTCAGTCTGCCCTGGTTTACGCTTTTTTACCCATACTCCAGCATCATTCCAGTACACCTGACCACTACGAATCTGGCCAATAGCTCCGGAATCTATTCGCTGCTTTAAGTCAATATATTTAGATTGGTAATGCCTTTGAAGTCCAACAACTACATTGAGTTTTTTTGCTTTTGCAAGCTTGGCAGTTTCCAAAACTTTTCGAATACCAACTGGATCAGTAGCTACTGGCTTTTCCATAAACACATGCTTGTCATTGGAAATGGCATATTCAAAGTGATAAGGTCTAAAACCAGGAGGGGTTGTCAAGATCACCACATCGGCCATATCAATCGCTTTTTTGTAAGCGTCAAATCCTACAAAACGATGTTTTTCTTTAACATCAATCTTTTTCTCTCCATCAAAATGGTCCTGAATACCTTTTAAGCTTCGTTCAATTCGATCGGCAAAAGCATCAGCCATTGCTACAAGTTCTACATTTTCATCAGCAGTAAGTGCTTGAACTGCTGCTCCAGAACCGCGTCCTCCACAGCCTACTAATGCTAATTTTAATTTTTGCTCACCGTGAACTCGAGCCATTCCATCTACACCCATAGGAACTGTAAGTAAGGCTCCCGCAGCCATAGCTGTTTTCTGAACAAATTCACGTCTTGATTCGTTTTTGTTTTTCATGATTTCTAGTTTATTGTGTTGATTCGTATTTCCAATATTTTTTCTGTTCTTCTTCGCTTGGTGTTTTTAAGGGACGTACTACTCTAAATCCAACAAAGGGGGCATCGGTATGCCACCATTTGCTTTTTGGAATCTGGGGGTCGCGTTTTTTCCATTTTTTGGTAGAAGGTCGCCTTGCAGCAGATCGCAATCGGTTAGGACTATCCATCCAAGAACCTCCGCGAACTGTTTTAGGATAAACTTTTTGTCCTTCTGCCAATGGATTTGACACTCCAGCTATACGTTGTCCATAAACAGTAGGAATATAATGATCTAATGTCCATTCTGCAACATTTCCGTGCATATCATACAAGCCCCAAGGATTCGGTTTTTTACTTCCCACCTCTTGGTATTTGTCATTGCTGTTTTCCGCATACCATGCGTATTCTTCCAATTGACTACTGTCATCTCCGAAGCTAAAAGCAGTTTCCGTTCCGGCCCTACAAGCATATTCCCATTCTGCTTCTGTGGGTAAGCGATAAAAGCGCCCTGTCATGGCAGAGAGCCATTCGCAAAATTTAACTGCTGCAAGTTGAGTCATGCAAATCGCAGGATAATTATCTATTCCCATGCCAAAACTCATTTCAACATAGGGAGTGGTAGCACCTGATACTCCATCAACATCTATGTTTACTTCTGAATCTTCCGCATTTGAAATTTGATTTCCATCCAACTCACGACTTACAAAAAGATTGTATAGATCCCAAGTAATTTCAAATTGCCCCATCCAAAATCCATCGACGGAAACCTGGTGTTGAGGCCCTTCGTCTCCAAAATGTCCCTGCTCAAATTTTGGACTTCCCATTGTAAAACTTCCAGAGGGGATAAACTGCAGTGGTAATTTATAATCATTCCCCTGAATTTGCTCGATATAGTTTTCTTGAGCTATAATTTCCTTATGGAATAGGATTAAAAATAAAAAGATCGCAGCTATATTATAATATGGTTTCAAGTGATTAAATACTTAGTAAGTTAAATTCAAACCTCTAAATAATAGAGAGTATTCTAGTATAATATTAAGGAAAATAGGTGATTTTAAGAAATTTATAAATACAACATGAAGTAAGTTCGTATACAAAATGATTTTTTTTGAGTACTTGAAGCATCTTATGGAATTTTATTATCATATCAATAGATCATTAATATCATTGACATAGTTCTTGCTTATTACATGATAATCCTCCGAATTCAGATAGACGATGTTTTTCTCAATTTTCGATATCTTTTCAAGATTAACAGCTACAGATTTGCTGATTCTAGCAAATTTTGAGCTTGGCAAATCCATCAAAAAAGTCTTTAAATTTTTTCGGACTAAATACGATTTTGAATCCAACTGAAGTTTTACATAATCCTTTTTTCCTTCTACTGA